>CAWUIU010000222.1:0-5981 GCA_963922285.1 uncultured Oligoflexia bacterium
AATTTCATAAGATCTCCTTAAGCATATTCTATTTGCCTAGAGATCAACTTAAAGATTAAGTTCAAATAATGTAATTTAGTGTCTCAATTTTGGAATATCTTCTTCAAAGGTTGTTTCAACATTGCCCATGTAGACTGTCGCAAGCTCACTCTTTTCATCACCAGACTCTGTCAGCATGATATTTGCAACATCTTTCATCGAACGATCTAAAACATCTAAAATTTTCTTTATATCACTTTTACTAACAGCACTTACCAGTGTTGTTGCCTTCAACTTTTTACGATCCGCATTCAGGTCATTTTGGTGAAAGTTATGAATATTGAGTCCATGACCAACAAGTACATTATGAGTTTTCATATCCATTGATGATATACATATTTTAAACGGTTTAAAAGTATTATCATCGAAAATATCGACACCAAAACGCAAGATCCCTTCTCTAATGATTTCTAAACGCTCAAGGGAAATACAAACAGCATTTGCAAACAACCTCTTCCTTTCCTGTAACGACTTACTTTTTTGGTACGTAGTTGTTCGTCCAACTCCTATAAATGAAGCAAATTCAGGATAATGCCTTATAATCGTTAATAGTTCTTCATTAGACAATTGAGAACACTCTGCCTCCTCAACATTCCCTGGGATTACTTCCTTAAAAAGATCACGCCCTCTTTTTCCAACCAGATGATCCAATATCAAAACCATCTCAGAAAGAAGCAGCTTTGATTTTCCAGCTTTTAATCGCCAGAATTTAGATTTCGTAAAACCAGTCTCTAAAAGCAACTTCTCTTCAGATTCAAAACGCCAAACCTTTAACAACTCAGATAGAACATCTGTTTGATCTAATGAATTTAGTTCAATATGAAAGTAACGAAATAAAATACTTTTTAAGTTCTTATTCTCACATTGACACAAATGAACGAACTGATCCCAACTAAGGTGCTGATATGCTCCCTCAAGCTTGATATATTTATTATATGAGTACCCAAGAAGCTCACTCATCTCCTTAGGGCTACGAGTTCCTCTAATTAACTTAAGTACTGATGTGACCTCGAATTCTTGCAAAATAATCTCCAGATTACAGCAAATAATTAATCACAGATTTCAAGCATTTCCTATATTTTTTCCAGTCTCTTTTATTAACTTCACCCTCTCGATACATCGCATCACTAAAAATTTCAACGAGATAGATTAGATCGTCTCCACGGTTAGTATAAATATCCTGTAAATGTTTATCTAGCTTTCCTGGCGGCGGGGCACATATATCAAGAATGAAATTCTTATCAAAAAAATGGAATAATGGGCGAAATGTAAGAATGACATCTTCTCGATAATCTTTTCCTTTAATTTTTAGTAAATTTCTTAATTCAGACTTTAGCTCTTCAGTTAATATAACTTCTTCATCTATGGTTCTACTTATCTTACCTTTTTTAAACACAGTATAGATTAAGAAAAATAATAAACCTATAACAAGAACTGGAGCATATCTCAAAAAATACATTTTTAATCTTTCATAATTTTCTTTTGGATCAAATATCTTCTTATCGACTTCTTCTTCTACAATTTTTTGATTTTTATCTTGATTGATATTGATTCGCTTCAAGTCTTCTTCGACGACTTCACTTACTTCTTTATTCATCAAAGACTCTAAATCTTTCAATATTTGTGCATCAAGCTTTGTCTCACCTTCTTTAACACCCTTGATTTTCTTTGCGAGCTCCTTATTTTCTAAAGAAGACTCATTCATCGTATTACTCATCTGCTCTATTTTGTTAAAAGAGTCTTTTATGCTTTTGCTTGCCTTTTTTGAACTGAACTGATCATTCAATCTTCTAGTAAAACTTTGAGAGTTCTTAATTAATTGATCTGTATTCTTTAAATGATCTTTTGCTTTTAAAATCGCATTTGTCTCCTTCGTAAGACTAGCTTGAACACCTTGAGAACCTCTATCTGTAACTGGATCAAATTCAATATCGAGATCCATACTATCCACAATTTTAGAAACAGCAATAATTTCTTCTTCAAGTTTTTCAACTTGCTTGAGGACATTGACAACTTGCGATGGATCAACTTTGGCAAGATCGATACTTTCTAGTCGTTCTAACTCATTCTCAAGTTTTCCAATCCTTATCTTTGCTGCATTTCTAACTCTATCCTTATTTTCAGAGTTTAATTTTTCAGAAAGACTTTTCACAATTTCTGTAGACTTCTGATTTAGATCCACACCTTCAATCCTTAGGTCTCCAAATAAGAACAAACTTGTGAATAAAATCGTAAAAAAGATAAAAAGTTGATCCAAATTTTTTGCAACAACTTTTCTCGCCGAGTATTCTTCTTCCTCATAGGATTCAATTACAATACTTGCTAACAACAAAGAAACTATCCCAACGACAAAAGAAAAAGATAACACAACTTTTTGAACGAAGATTTGGTACAACAAAAATAGTACAAATGGAATTTTAAGTTGTTTATAATAAGATGCATTAATTATGGTCAATGAAATCAATGTCGTAAATGACCTCATGACAAGAGAGATTTCAGCAATAAAGAATGGAAACAAAAAGACAATGAATGATGCCCCCTTTTGTAACCATTTACGATGCGTATTCATATAGAGTAGATATCTTTCATCTATGCCGAATTTATCCTTTTGCTCATACTCTTCCCCCATTATCAAAAATTTCATTTTAATTCGATGATAAGCTGTTTTAAATTTAAAAAAGAAAACTTTATCCACTTTTAATGTAATCAAAACAAACAAAGAGAAGATTATTGAACATGAGAAATATATGAAGTCATATTTGTTTTTAAACACTGTAAAGGCGTTAAAAAACAAAAGTATACTATATATAGATATAACTTTAATAAACTTATCGATCATCAAGACCTCTGTTATGTAGTTGATTGCGATAAGTATGTTCTTGATTTATTTTCACAACACGGTAATCGAAGTTACTATATATCATCGATTTTAGCTTTGGCAGTAGTTTTTCTTGTGTAACCTCAAAAAGACTTTGTAACATTACATGATGATCATTCTTGTCTTGTATCAAGTAATAATCAAATGGATCAACAAAGACGATCATCACTTTCTTCGTTAGAGACAATTTATATAGCTTTTCAAGAAGTTCAGCACTCCTTAGAAATTGAACAAATGAAGTAATATAAAATACATTACCCAAACGATTATCATATGGAAGATCTTGTATTAATTGTGAGTTTTCCGACAAATGACAATTACTTACTATATATTCAATGTATTCTAAGTGCGAAAAACCAATATTTAGGGGTATATAATATTCTTGAGATAGAACTGAGACACCATTTCCTTTTTCAATATAACTATTTGCAATGGAAAGTGATATATCTTTTACATATTCCCAAGTTGATAGAGAACCTTTACCAAAATGCTTTATTTTATCAAAATCTGGTATGATCAAACAATTGGCATTAGAATCTTTTTCATACTCATTCAGAATAATCTTCTGCTCTTTTAAAGATAACTTCCAATTTACTCTCTTTATCGGCTCTCCTTGTACATACTCTTTTGTGCCGATAAAGTTCGTTGAGTATCCACGCATCGGAGAATTAAATAAACCAGTGTTTAAACTCTCAGGATGAGGTATTTCATTTTTAAATTCAACTTTTTCAACTGATGGGAGAACCATCAGAGTCTGCTCTTTTATATATTCAAGATAGTAAGTAAATAAGCCAATGGGATCTTCTAGCTTAGTTACAAGTGGCCTAAAAAACTTTTCCCCCATTCCCATATCTAGTTTTACTTTTACTCTTTTTATAACTTTAGTATTTGCAGGTATTTCAGAAATGATAAATTCTATATTTTGTGAAGTCCCAGAAAAGAAATCTGTAAACTGAGCTCTAGATAGCTTATAAGAACTTGGATTATATATTGTATACTTTATCGTAACTTCCTCATTTTCATACTTAGGTCCCTCAAACTCTCTTTTCAATCGAAACTGAATAACTTGTCGCTTTAATGAAAAGTAATGAAATGAAATAAAACAAACAATCGATATAGCGAATGCAAAAACCTCACTTATTCCACGAAATATTGCTATCAATATTGAAAAAATCACAAGTAGAACAAAGATAGGAAAAGAGTCATATAACTTTAAGTTATTATGATAATAACCAGAAAATCCAACGAAGAATTTTTTAAAGCTCCAAAAACTCCAAACTGATTCTGCTCTTATGCGATAATCATTCTTTAACATATCTAAACAGGTGCTTTAATTTTCTTAAGGATATCTTGAATCACTTGTTCACTTGTGATACCTGAGAAATGACTTTTTGAATCAACGATAACTCTATGAGCAAGTACTGAAGGTGCTAAATCATAGACATACTTAGGAAGAACATGAGTGTCACCCTGCAAGTAAGCAAAGGCTTTACTCACTTGATTTAATGCTAAAACCCCTCGAGGTGATGCTCCCAACTTCAACTGAGAATGTTCACGTGTCGCACTGACAATATCTAAAATGTATTCATAAACTTTGTCATCTACTTCTACATTTTGAATATCTTTCTTAACATTCTTTATGTCCTCGAGTCCGTATATACTTTTAATATTATCTAGTGGATTTGATAAATTAGAATTTTTAACCATTTTAAATTCACATTCTCGATCTGGATAACCAATTGCTGTTTTTACTGCAAAACGATCAAGCTGCGCTTCGGGTAATGGAAATGTACCATATTGTTCGACAGGGTTTTGGGTCGCGATAACAAAGAACTCTGCCCCTAAATCATTTGATCTTTTCTCAACAGTAATTTGC
This sequence comes from uncultured Oligoflexia bacterium, assembly GCA_963922285.1. GTDB lineage: Bacteria > Bdellovibrionota > Bacteriovoracia > Bacteriovoracales > Bacteriovoracaceae > Halobacteriovorax_A. The sequence goes on from CAWUIU010000222.1 coordinate 4,794, forward strand.
TTTTCGGCCATTGACTCAAGAAGAGCGGATTGAGTACGAGGTGTAGCACGGTTAATTTCGTCAGCTAAGAACATCGTCGTAAAGAGCGCTCCTTTTCTAAAAAAGAACTTTCGACTCTCCTCATCAAATATGGTTGTTCCAATGATATCACTTGGTAGAAGATCTGGAGTAAATTGAACACGTGAAAAGTTCACTCCAAATACTTTGGATAAACTCTTTGCTAACACAGTTTTTCCATTGCCTGGAACATCTTCAAGAAGAACGTGTCCACCACTTAACCAAGCCGACAATATCAGTTTTATTTCATCATTCTTACCAAAAATAGTTTTTGATACTTCGTTTAATACTGAGTTTAAAAAATCACTTCCATTCATTATGCTTTCCTATTATTTTTTTCATATATGTATTGAATATCTTGATCGACGAAGCCAAGTTTCTTATTTATTTTTATCATTGCGATATTATCTACTGAATTGTTCGTTTCGATAAAATCGATTTCCATTTTCTTAGCTTCTCTGATCGATTCCCTCTTCATAAGAAAACCTAGACCTTGATTTCGATATTCTTTTCTTACCCCAGTCATTCCTATAAAGTGCCGACCAAGTTGATGACGTATCATCGTCATACCAACGATATCTTTTCCGTCATAAAGGAAAATAGAACAGTCTGAAATACTATTACTCTGAAAGAACTTCTTCTCAAAGGAATCATAGTCCATTTTCTCAAATTCAACACCATCGAGAATGTCACATCTTAACTCTTCATGTACTTCATATATCTCTCTCTTAAGATTATCACTTAAATGAAGAGAGCTAAATGATTTCACATCAAGATTTGAATAAATATCATCTCCACTTAAAATAGATTTTTGAACATCCAATGACATTTTATAATACTGACGAATAAGTTTGAAACCAAGATCTTCGATTATTCTTCTTCGCCATGGGAGTCTCCCAAACAAAGAGGTTCCAAAGACTGTTTGTCTCTTATTTAAATATTTCTTGTGCTTATCAATCTCATCTTGTGCTTGAGAGACCTTTGTATCTTCAGTGGCATAGATTGAAATAACACGTACTTTGGAATAAGCTCCATGAAAATCATGACTATCAACAACAAGTAACCCACTAATGTGTTGGGAGGAAGTGATTACGCGGTTAAGAGCTACTTTTTCATCTTCATATCTCTTAT
>CAWUIU010000223.1:0-5977 GCA_963922285.1 uncultured Oligoflexia bacterium
TGAGGTTTCTTACGTCGAACACAAAGGCGAAAAGCCAATGAATGTGACTTGGGAGCTCCAATCGAATAGCTAAAGGCTTATTAAAATCGGAATTGGATTGCGGTATTCTCTTATCTGATTGTAATGTTTCAACAATTAAAATAATTATGGCTACTTAACTGAAAGAGTCGAAAATAACTGTTTCCAGATTCATGACTAAGTTCCAAATATAGACACAAAGTTTACTAAGGCTATATGAATATATCGTTGTGTAAAATTTAATTCAATTAGTTGAAGCGGAAGCGATCATTTGAGCACGGCTAATTGTGTACATCTTTAAACTACACACTTTTGCCAGTTAAGTAAAAGGTGAAGTCTGCTGCCATGATATAGTGGTTAGTATGGAAAACAATTAATATGGTATATGAGTAAAATGGAATCAGAACTAGCAAAAAAAATAAGTGCGCTCTCCGCAATGAAAGAGGACGAATTCTCAGAGAAAATTATAAAGCCACTTTTTGAAGCTATGGGATATTGCAGAGTAGATTTTAACGGTGGCCCTGGTGAAAGAGGTCGAGATCTAATAGCTCAAATGACTATCCCTCCGTTTGAAGAACCAAGAGTTACATACATTCAGTCAAAAAAAATAGGTAATATACAGAACGCAACAGAATCTCAAAAATTTACCGCACTCCTTCATCAACTTAGATCATGTATTGTACAGCCCTTATTGCTACCAAATGGAAAAGAAATAAAAGCTCAAGTAATATTCTTAGCCTGCCCTGAACAAGCTTCAAATAGGTTTATAGAAGAGGTTGGCCATCAACTCAGTGGACTTAATCCATCTGTGAATCTTTTAGATGGTCCTAAGATTATTGAAAAAATCAAAATTTATAAACCAGAGTTACTTAACTCCTTAGTTTCAGTAGATGACATTCTTACATCAAAAAATGGGAGAGAATTGCAGGATATCAATTTATTTAAGGCCCTCCGTTCAGATCCTAGCGTACCACTCACAAATTACTATAGCGATCTTAGTTTTTTTGTTGGTTCTATTGATAGCAATGCACTATTCAGTATAAATGTCACATTTAAAAAGGGAGTTTTAACGGTAAAGGAAGAATCGACATGGAAAAAAATAAAGACAGAAGTAGCGACAATCAGAGATAAATTCAAATTTGAACTACTTGTTTCATCTGAAAAAGAAATTGAAGATATTTATAAAGAAAAAAACGACAACTACAAATCAAAAGAAAACAAAGAGAACATTTCTATTTATAATTCCTTAAGGAAAGATATATATATAGAGATAGACTCTATTAAAAACACTTTGTCTTTGCTTTCAAATTTTTTGGATAAAAAAGTAAATACGGAAGAAATCGATCAATACTGTTCAATTCGAGAAATCATTAAAAAATTATCCAACAAGAGAATTGAGAATATAGATCCTAGCGATTTTGAAATAAGAAATTCTGACATCCCCAAAAATATCATAAAGGAAATAGAAAACATTCAAGACTCACTTATTCGGAAACACCACCTATTCAATTCACTACAGGAAGTAAAAGAACAAATTTACCCTGAAGCGCACATAGAACTTTCATTAAACCAAAATATTGAAGGAAAAATTGCTGAATTAAAGAATAGGTATAGGCAAGGTATTATAGATCTACAAAAGCAGACTGTTTCAAGATCTAAAATAGAAAGATTTTTGAATGAAACAGAAGAGTCTCTGGCATTTATTGAAAAAATAACTTCCAAACATTCAATTTTACATGACTGGTGTAACGTTTCATACGAAGAGAAGATAAAAGATCGAGTATCCCTATCGCCACATGATATATTTTCAACAGGAAAAAATATCGCTGTTTATGGTGGAGCAGGCGTAGGTAAAACAACAACATTGCAAGCTTATGCTAGCTTAATTTTAAATAGTGATGAAAGGTTAAATTTCTATATTCCTCTTAATAAACTATCTGAGAAATTTAGTGATATAGTAATCGAAGATGGTCACAGAGATTTTTTAAAAAAAGACTTAATAGTTAAAAGCATATTAATGATAAAAGGTATATCTCCCACTGAGGAACATATACTCTCTGCACTACCTATTTTATCCAATAACCTTACGATAATTTTAGACGGTCTAGATGAAATCTATAACATTGTTCCTGAGATAATAAACGCAATCCACGAATTTAAAGATAGATTTAAATTGAGCCAAATAATAATTTCCAGCAGAGATTGTGTAAGTTATTTATCTGAAATCGAATTTTTAGGTATAACATTACTTCCTTTTACAAAGGAGCAGCTCACTCGATTTATCGTAGGCTGGATGAATGATGATTCGCTTGCTAGTGCACTTTTGACAGAGATTGAAGAGAAAAGTCTTTATGAACACCTAAAGACTCCATTATTGGCAACAATTACATGCGCCCTCACCAAGAATGGTGTTAAAACACCAACTTCAGAGTATTCTGTCTATGACGAAAGACTACTTTTACTCACGGGAGAGTACGATAAACATAAAAGAGTAGAAAGACAGAATTTTAAGGGCCCCACACTTTTAAAAATAGCCAGAAAGATTGCTTATTCGTTTCAAAAAGAGAACTTACGTTCAGCGACAAAAGCTAAATTATTGAGCATCACTTCAAGTTACTTTTCTAGTTCTTACAGTTCCGAAAATTTAGAGAAAATTATAAATGAACTAATTGATCCGTGTAACATTCTACAAAAAGATCCAATTACAGATGAGTTTTCATTTGGCCATTTCCGGTTTCAAGAGCATTTGGCTGCTGAAGAGCTAAGACAGAATCGCGCGATCGACCTGACAGAATTAGCACTCAAGGATTGGTGGAGAGGTACGTTGACCCTTTATGCTCAGGAAAGCGAGTTCATACATTTACTTGAAGATTTATATCATCGACATAGCAATATTAAAGGAGCACTCAAGACCATATTGTCTATGGTCAACGCTGCGCCGAAAGACAAAAGGAGTCATTTGATGCAATTAGTAGCAGAATATGAGAAATCGGATTATTTAGACGATATATTAGATTTCTATGACGATCCTTCATCGTATGATTACATCTGAATAATAGTTGAACTTCCAAACTAAAAAGATAAACGTCTAGTGCACTGCCAAGTTAGTAGTTCTTTTATTTTCGAGTCTATCTGACCAAGTATTTCCGGGCAAAGGTCAGCTCTCGTGCTAATTACCAGGAAATTATATGGAATCATTAAAAAAGGTAAGAAACACTCATACGCTTGCATATCTGGCAAGTCGAATATTTGAGCCAGCCAACAACGCTGGTGGCGAATTAGCTTTTACTTGGAGTTTTGTAAATAAGTGTACTTATAAGCTTTTATTAAACAAAACTGATGTCAGCATAGTTAAGCAAATTATAATTATAGATATAATAACAATAATGGATTGAAAAGAAGTATTGTATGGCCAGAAAGATACGCCAACACCGTAACACATTGCCAATAAGAAAAGCCAAGCAACTAACCTAATGATTATAAGACGCTGCACTATCTTCTTTAAGCGTTTAAGAAGTACCTGATTATTTTTTTCAATAAAATAATCAACCCCATTCGATTTCTTACTAATTACTTCTGGGTCTGAGTGTGCTTTTCTTTTGAACAAATCAAACTTCTCAGAAGCACTTTCCTTTATTTTATCAATCATAAAGTGTTGGTTATCAAGAACCATAACAATGATTGAGAGAGCAAAAGTAGCGACTAGAGTTAACCCTAAATTGACGATTAAACTTGGCTCTTTCTGCTGAATGACTAGTAACCAAACGCTAAATAATGAAGGGACGATAGCAACTTTATTAGCGACCGCGCCTAGCAGCTCATTAGCTTTATTTACCCTGTCGATCAAAAACTCGTGAACTTCATTCTGGAATTTAGTAAATGAGAAACCTCTAATATAGAGCTCATACGAAGAAAAATATTTATCAAGTAATTCATCCCATTGTTTAACTAGCGCATGAAGGTCTGATTTGGAGTTTCTCTCATAAGTCAGTATTTCCCATACAGACACTCGAAAAGTACTTAATTTTTCTTCTTTATGTGCAGTCCCTCCCTCTAAACCAATGATCTCCCGCAATGCACTCAAATCTACAAAGTCACATTCTAACATCGGCGGAGTAAAAGAGAGGTCAATATATACTGGCTCCATAGATTTTTTATCATCGTTAGTTACAACAAAAACTGCTTTAGAACTAACGGATTCTTCTTTTTTGTCTAGGAAGTGACATGTTTCCTTCAATAAGTTAATTAATTCACAAAAATGCTGAATTAACTTAATCTGGCGAGGAGTCTTTTCATCAAAACTACAATAATTAATATCAGCAATGAAGAAATCAGCAGGTAACTCCCCGTGATTCAAGGAATTACACCTATTTACGAAGGTATCCAAACTCGCATAGAATTCAGTCCTCCGAAACTTTAGCTCGATATAGTCGACTTCTTTTCCGGATAATCCTTTAAGCGTGTCTATGCGTGTCAAATTATCTAAACGATTCGTTCCGCTTTTAACCTCTAGGTTTATACCATCAGCGTCTGAGGATTCCCATAAAGCAGAAATTTCGTTGATTATGCCATCGGATAAAATAACGTTCCTTTCCTTTACCACACCGGAATCATTGGGGTCACCCACCCCTAACTGCCTATAGACATTTACAGCGTGATTTAGAGCTGACATTTTGCTATTCCCTATCTCTCAACGCAGATAGCAATTTTTCTCTTATCTCATCAGATAAATTTCTTATTGTTAGATAGCTTTGAGCACCTTGATTAACAAACTGTACGTCGTCATTTATCGTTGTTCCCAAGACCCGCTTTTCGACATTCAGAGACCAGGCTCCATCTAAGCCCTTTACACTTACTTTTTTTGCTTTGGTCACAGCCGTAGAGTTAGTATAAAAACGCTCGGGTATATAGTACGGATCATCATTAGCGTATGAAGCAAAGGTATCTGTAAACTCCTCAGAGAGTTCAACCGGTATTAATGCATTTACGAGATGATTTACCTCTTCAAGCACACAGGTTTTATCGTCTTTCTTTAACGTAGAATCTAAATATGAAACGACTGAATCGTACGCTTGACCTGAATAAGGTTCTAGAGCCTCATTATCAGAGAAAAAGTTACGGACAGCCTCAATGACATTTTCTGTTAGTGTTTTTGCAGGAATTGCATCCGAACACCCAAACGCAGAAATAAAGTAGCCCGATGCAGCCTTATTTGCTTTCGGACTAATGAACGATAGGTAAGCAGAATGGGCCAACTCCTCATCACTTTCCTGAGCTTCCATTACCTGTAAATAACGGGATAGATTGACTTTTACTGCTTGATGTAATTTCGAGAGGTCTACTTCTTGGACAGTTTCTGGCACTAAATCCTTTAAAGTAATACCATCTCTCTTCTTAACCATCGCACCAAGAACAAATTCATCACCATTTTGACTGTAATACGCAAAAACAATATATCCACCAGTGGCGAAGTTCTCACCAGAAGCCTCACGCAAAAGATTATTCATTGCACTCATGGTCATTTCGAGAAAATCTTCATCCTCACCCGAAGAATCAATATAATCATTAAACTGACCTGGAAATGCATAGGCCCCACTGAAATCGAAAGTGCCCTGTGAGGAAGCGTTGCCTTTAGTCCCATAAAGAGACTGTATACTTTCGATCAATTTAACCGTTGGCTCATTTGTGGAATCAAGTAGAGAGTCTGCTTCTATTATGCTGGCGGGTACTGCGGGAGATCCATCTCTCCCGGGTTCTTTTACAAGTTCATGAATTACGGCTTTGTATAGTTCCATATTCCGCTCCCTAGAATTTTCGGATTACGATAACACGATAGCGAATTACCCAACAAGCTGCTACACATTTGCTACATATTTCAAAAAGAGAATTTTCAGAAGAAGAGAATCGGGCTACAGCCCTTTAAAAATGGCGCACCCGATAGGATTCGAACCTATGACCT
>CAWUIU010000224.1:0-5963 GCA_963922285.1 uncultured Oligoflexia bacterium
TCAAAAGATTGTCTTAATGCTGTTGGGTCTTGAAGTAGTTTTCTCGCTCTTTTTACAGACCAGATTTCAGTTTCAATTCTATCTTTTAAGAAAATCTGTTTTCTTTCTTCATCATCAAGTCCCTGAAGACCAGTCATTGTTCTATTTTTAGAGATTGGAGAAAGCTTAAAGTGTGTCGCCGTTTCTCTTTCTGTTGATGTAAACTTTATGTTTCTCGTCTCTTCGTCGAGATCATTTTTAATATTTTCTTTAATACCAAAGTCTGAGATTTTATATTGAAAGAGAGGGAGGCTCTTCATATTTTTCGCATTGTCTGGCATTAGGTTAACAGAGTTAAGTGAAAACATTCCATTCTTTGATGTTAGAGGAGTTGCATATGCAACTAAGTATCCATCTGTTACTTTAAATGAAATTTCAAATTGCTGACCTTCTGAGTCTGCTTCAATTTGCATATCACTTACAAATGCATTTAATCGACTATTCGTAGAAGAGATGATTTTTACATCATAGTGTGAAGTACTGTTTAGTGCAGAAATACCTGTTGTCTTTCCAGCAGCTTCAATTCCTTCAATGCCTTGATAAGAATTATTTTGCGCAACTGTCTCAGCAACAATCTTAGCACCACTTACTTCACTAAAAGCGAACGCATCAGTTTTTAAACTATCTGGCTCTTTTTCAGGTAAGTCTTTAGCACATGAAAAAAGCAGGGTCGTAAGAGCTAGACCTGTTCCTACTGAACGTAGTGCTTTTTTAAACAATTTTTCCTCTGTTTGCTTTGTCATTTTTTCTCCCTAATATTAAAATCTAGTACTCAGTCCTAGAGATAATGTGGCTTCATCGTTATCTATAAATTTAATTTCTGTGTCTTTTCCGTTTGGTGCAAGAGGAGAACCTCCGATACTGTATGATAAGGATGCAGATGTTGTTTTAGTTATGCTGTATCCTATATAGAAAGAGTTTTCATAAAAATCTCTTTGCTCTCCACCATATTTAAATGTTCTTGTGTAACTAAATGAAGTACCGATTGATAGATCATCTGTTAAAGAGTAACCAACCGAAAATGAACTTCCCGTAATAAATTGGTTATTACTCGAACCAGTCGTTGTCGTTTTATATTCGTGTTTTGGTAGAATGAAGTAAGGGCTGATTGAAAAGCCAATATTTTTACTACCAACAATTCCACCAGAAATACTTATAGTTGGTGCATATGTCGCTTGAAATTGAAGACTGGCTCTTTCATCAGAGTTTTTTGATGTTGGAAGCTTCAATGAAAATGTATTTGATACAGATGTGTAGTCACCAAACTTTCCAAGCGGTCTCGAGAGTGAGAGTCCGAAATCACTCAGGTTCTGATCTCTTTCTCCTTGAAGTTCTTTCACAAGGCTCGTTGAGAGCGAAACGCGAGCTTTTCCAGTTTTGACTGAAGCACTTAAGCTCGTAGTATTGGTCGCGTAGTGGTTAACACTATCAAGCTTATGTAAGTTACTTGTTGTGGTGTTTCTTACTGAGATCGACCAGTCTTTAGACGCCTTCGGAGCCTTTTTTACACTAGAATTCGAGGCCAAGGCCGTTTGGCCCATACCTAGAAAACTTAACAATAATAAACACTTAGACATATTTTTTGTCATTTAACCACCTTGCATTCACTTGCGTATGTGAGTATTTGAGCTCTAATTAAGCAATTAAGGTGCCAGAAATTGTGGCAAAATAGGTGCTAAAAAGAGTCTGTTATTTTACAGATTAGCCTTTTTTAGAGTCAGATTGGGCTCATTCGGAATATTTATATGCATCGCATAAAGTTTTTACAGTTTTCACATGGTAAAAATTAAGAACAAACGTAACGGGAGCATATAATGAAGAACTTAGTAATGATCTTTACGCTACTTTTAGTGACTTTCACTGCACAAGCTGATCTTTCAACATTTAAGAAACAAATTCAGTTTGTCTATGAGGACGCTAAATTAATTGAAGTGAAGGATACGTCAATAAGTGAAAAGATTCGCTTTTCTGACTACTTAGGACAACTTGCTGACATTATCAATATGGAGCGAGATGCTTTTAATAAAGATAATGCCGATTATCGTAATGAATTCTTAGAGTATATTAATAATGACCGCTCACTTTCTAAAAGAAATAGAAGACTGCTTAGAAGAGCATTTAATCGTCTCTTAGATGTGAGTCCTGCGAGTTTCCTAGCAAGTGAGGAGCTTAAGAAGTTTTTAGCAGAATTAGATGAAAGACTTGCGATTTCAATGAAGAAGTTTAATCCTCAGGCTCTTGCTAGACCAAATAGTCCAAAGTACTTTCACAAAATGAATAGTACGAAAGATCTCATTATTTGGGCCATCAATAAAGCAGAGTCATCACTCTCGATGGTACCATATATTGGTGTTGTCATTTCATTAATTGAATATGTTGATGAAAACTTTCAAAATAGAAGATACTTTCACCAGAATAAGCTTCTCTACTACTTAGAAAATTATAGTGCACAGGAGCTAGGCTTAACTGCTATTCAAATTGCAAAAATTAAGACATCAATCTATGAGTCTAGACTTGCTTGGAAGGACTTTTCAGAGCTAAGAAAAATGACGAGAGCTTGGGATACTTATGGAACAAGCCGCTATCAGGGGCAATATCAAGCTCATTCAGCAGTCTATAGCGCAAATAGCTCACGCTATAGTACAAATGCCCTAAGGATTGGTTTTGCAACTCAAGAGGTCGTAAAAGACGGAGTGCAGATCATTATTAACCTTAAAGATAAAGTGAGTCGTTATCAAAGCACTCCTTCAACAGCATTTTATTATGCTAATCCTACAAGAGTTTATCGTGTTAGAACTCTCATAAGATTAACGAAGGCAGGTCTTGAAATGATTAGCATTCCTGGGTTTCTTAAGAAGGAAGCGACAAAGTATTTAAACTCACTTTATAAGAATCAAATGGTAACTGAAGGTGAACTTGTCGGTTATTTCCAAGATAGAGATTTAAAAGAATACGAAGATATAGTTTTAAAGAACTTCTAAATTATTGGCCGAGGTCGATATCATCTGGATTGAAGGTATCGGTCTCACCATTTTGACCATCAACCTGACTTTCTTCATCAATTGGCGCATACTTTTCAAAACACTTTCTAATTTCATTATTTTCAAGCGTCGCTGAGTCATAAGCTCTAGCGGCTCTCATACATTCCTCTTGACTTTTTTCAATTTGTGAACATTGGCGAATGGCGTAGTTACGATATGAATTACCTATATAGTCACTGGCCATAAAAAGACATTCAGTATGAGTCATTCTTTCCTTATAAGCATTGAAACATCTTGTAAGAGCTTGGTTTCTCAATCGCGGAGCGCTAATTGAATTAGCATGGGATCGACAAGTAAACAGATCTTGAGCTTGAGCAGAAAGTGTCATGAGTATAATAATAACTATTTTCATTCTCTCCTTATAACTTAAAAATCCGCATAAAGCTTAAACACTGAAAATCGTTCATTAATGTACAAAGATTGATCAATTTAACCAGAATTATACACTGGCACATTTTTATGTTGTTGATTTTATGAACAAAGTTATTGGAACAAAGATTGCAACATAATTACTGTTTTTGTTTATTTATTAAAAGCCTAAAAAAATAGGAGAGGGTTATGAAAATCACTAATGAAATTCGTGTTGCACTTTTGACATCATTAATCGCTTTTACTTCTTGTAGTAGTGATAGTGAAGATACATCAAGCTTTGCATCAAGCTTAGCAAAAAAAGACGATGGTAAAGCTAAAGAAGTAAAGAAGGTGTCTGAATCAACGGCAAAGACAGAAGAAGAAACAGCTGTGCAAGCTGAGGAAGTAAAGGCAGAGGTTGAAGAGCAAATTGCTAACAACGAAGAGTCTGAACAAGAAGAAAATAGAGAGATTGTTGATCAAGTTGTTGAAGAGCTTGACCAACAAATTGAAGATCGAGTTCAAGAAGAAGACTCTGAAGAGGTTATTGTTGCTGATAACTCTGATATTATTGAATCAGGAGAACAAGACAATCAAGAGCAACCAGTTGTTGATAATGGCAATACAGAAGTGATAAGTACTGGAGATGTTGTTCAAGTACCTGAATCAAATGAAGACCAATCTCAAGCTGATGATCAGAGTCTGAATCAAGAAGAAGTAGACGAGCAAGAGCAGTCAGAAAGCTCTGTTCAAGAAGAATTTGATTTTTCAAAAGTTTCTGAAGAAATAGCGGATGCTGCAACTAAAAAAATTAATGAAGAATTGGATAAGAAGAACGAAGAGTTTTTAAATAAATCAATTGAAGATATTTTCTCTTCTGTAGAAGAAGATGTAGCAAAAAAACAACAAGAAAGAGAAAAAGAAGAAGCACAAGCAAAATTAGATAAAGAAAAGAGAGCAGAGTTCTCAGTATTAATAGAAGAGTACTTACAGTTAGAATCACCTGCGAATAAAGATGATATGCTTGCTAAGGCCGTTATTGTTGAGAGGCTCCATGAGGCGATTGGAAATGATAAAACTATGTTTGATAAAGTAGTTGCTAACTATGATGGTTTTGTCATGACAAACTTTAAAGAAGATGTTGCTACTCAAGCAATCGTTAATCTAGCAGCGAAAATTGCTGGACGTGACTACTGTGAAAATATCCTTATGAAAGACAAGGATATTGAAGAGCTCACTAAGAAAATGAATTTTGATACAGATATGTCATATAATGCAATGGCAGACCTTTCCGTAATTGATAAGTCCGCAAGAAAAATGCTCTTAGTTAAAATGACGGCATATAGTATGTTTCACAGATTAGACTTGATAGGTGCTGATGTTATTTTTGAACAAGTAAGTGACCAAGATGTAATGAGTGTGGAAGAAAGTCTTCAGTCTCTCTTTAGCGCAAATCATAGAAGTATAATGCATGATATTTTCTCTAAAAGAGAAACACTATTAACTAATCATCTTGTTTCAAGCATAAGACATATTGATATGAGTCAGTCCGCGGGAATTGATAGTGATCTTTCACGCTACTTCCAAAGCGATGTACTTATGAATGATCTTCTATATATTGTCGAAAAAATAAATAATGAAGACAAAGCTACTGAATTTGAAAAAGGAAATGTTCATAAAATTATTTCAAGCATTGCTGGTGAAGTAGATATGGACTCATCAATTGTTGAATATCTCATGGCAAAAGCAAGAGAAATTGGACAAGAGAATGCGATTTACTCAAATACTAATTACCAGACAATCAAAGCGCTCTCTAAATTTTCAGAGGGGCATGAGGTATTAAAGACGATTACTGGAAGTGAAGGTATTAAAACGAAGGAACATGTTAATGCTGCTATTGAAATTATCACAGTCGCTGAAAGAGAATTAGATATTGCTTCAAGTCTCTCTAATGAAAATACAACTACTCTAAGAGACATTGCAGATAAAATGATGGAAAGTGTTTTAGGTGTTGATGGTTCCAATATATCAGATAAGTCTTTTGATGAGGCAAAGCTTGAAAATCAAGAAAGTGTACTTGCTTCTGGTTTAAGTGGAACAGATAAGTCTCATTATTTTGATAAAATTAAAGCACTAGATAAGAAATTCTTTTCTAAATAAAAATGAGGGCCTCTTCGGAGGCCTTTTTTTAATTTAAAAAGCGGTTTAAGATATTATTAGTAAAAAGTGTCTTTAAGCCTTCTTCATTTTCTTCCCAAATTTCTTTTAAACTTTTACCACTAGCTTCAAGTGTTGGAAATTCAAATGTTAGAACTGGTGCATCGAGATTAACACTACCGTAGGTACCAAGTGATCCTGGACAAGGGTAACCAATATCATCTGCAATTGGATATTTATTATGTCCTGCTAAGTGTTCTGCGACATCTAAGCAGTCACCGTTATAATTTACGATAGGTTTCCATGAATGGAGAGTTAGAATAAAGCCTGGTTTAAATCTTTTGAAAAGGTCCATCAGATATTGATTTTCAGGTT
>CAWUIU010000225.1:0-5957 GCA_963922285.1 uncultured Oligoflexia bacterium
AATGATGAAAACAATGTTTAAGGGAACTCCTTATGGTGGCTCGGTCATAGGAGAGAAGGAAGATGTTCAAAATCTGACCAGAGAAAAGATGATGGACTTCTATAATAAGTATTATGCTCCAAATAACTACACGATGGTACTTGTTGGTGACGTAAAAGCTGATGAAGCATTTGATCTTATCAATAAAACTGTTGGAAAATTAAAAAAGAATAATGATCTTGAGTTGATCAAAGAAAAGTTTATTAAGAAGTATTCGTTTAAGCCACAAACCAAATTACCTCAGGTCATAAGTCTTAAAGGTCAAAGTATAACTCCTATGTTTTCATTATCTTTCCCAGGTCTAAAGGCTGGTGAGGAGGAGTCATACGCTCTAGACTTTGTTGCTTCTATCCTTGGAGAGGGAACCAGTAGTTACTTAACTCAGGAGTTTGTCACAAGTAAAAGACCAAAGCTTACTTCTGTCTATGCAGCAAACTATAATCTTTTAAATGCAGGAGTTTTCTATATTCAGGGACAACTTCTCGAAAAGCAGTCATTAAAGAAATTTCGCCGATCTTTATATAATGCCATAAAGAGATCTTGTAGTGAGGCAATCACTGAAAGAACTGTTCAAAAAACGAAGAATAAAATCTTGATCGATTATTACTCTGGAATAAGAAATAACTCAGGTCTTGCTAGTTTCTTAGGAAATAATGAATTTTACCTAGGTGATTATAAAGCATATGAAAAAGAGCTTCGTCTTTATAACTCAATGACTGTTGAGAAAGTAAAGAATGCATGTCGTAAGTATCTTGTGACTGACCAGCGAGCATTTATTTCAATTTGGAATAAGCATAAGAGAACTAAACTATAAACAAAAGATTGGATAAGTTATGAAACTTGTAAAAATAATATTACTTTTATTCACGTTAAACCTAAGTGTCTCAGCAATTGAGTCTAAAAAGTTTATGTGGGAAAACATTGAAGTTACTTGGGTTGAAGACAATAAGCTGCCTTTGTACAATATAACGATTTACTTTGCTGATGGAGCACTCTCTGATAGGTCTCGAAAAGGGGAGACCGATCTTATGTTTAGTCTTCTTTCGACAGGTACAAATCGTTTTTCTTTAAAAGAAATTGCGGACAATCTTGAGTTCTATGGTGTTAGCACAGGTGCAAACGTTGTTCATGAGTATTCAACTTATAGTATATCAGGAATGACTAAGGATTTAATACCTACGGTTAAAAAAGTGTGCCATTTATTTAAAGATGCTACTTTTCCTGCAAAAGAGTTAAAGAAGGCTAAGAGGAATATTACTTCTTCGATGAAAAATGTTGTAAATAACCATGGAAGGCTAGCTTCAATGGCATTTCGTGAGATCAATTTATCAGGTTCTCCTTTTTCTTTTCCTGTTTCAGGTAAGTTAAAAACAATTAAAAAAGTTAACTCAAAAAATTTACAGGCCAAGCTAAACTACTTTAATTCAAAGGTGAAAAAGAAGATTTATATTACTGGACCAAAGAGTGCATTAAATACGAAGAATGTTTTCTTAAATGAGTGTGGTTGGAATCCTAAAGCTGAATTTGCTCGTAATGTTAATTTTAAAATGAAAAATAAGAAGAGACAGATTCATCTTGTAACTGTACCTAAAGCAAATCAAGCTCAAGTTATGTTAGGCAAGTTTCTTGTTCCTGGAGAGTTTGAAAATTACGAGGATCTTCAAGTTGCAAGTCAGTTTCTAGGTGGTGGGTTTACTTCGGTTCTAATGAAAGAGTTAAGAACAAAGAGAGGACTAACTTATAGTGCTTATGCATATGCAGGAAGACAGAAGGATTATGGGCGATCAGTTATTTCCACTTTTACTCAAAATTCTCGTATTCAAGATTTGCTAAAAGTTGTGGATGAAATTCTCTTAAAGCATTCTACTTCAGATGTAGAAAAGAGTGAGCTCAATAAAGTTGTTAAGAGTTTAACTGGTAGTTATATTTTTCAATTTGAAGAACCATCTAAGTTTATGCAAGAGTTAATGTTCTTTGATCATGTCGGTCTAAGTCATGACAGAATCTTTGATTTTAATAAGACTATTGCAAAAATGACCCCGAAGAAGCTGAAGGATACAATTGTAAAAGTTTTTCCAAAGGATGGAATTGATATTGTTATTCTCGGTGAAAAGTCACTGTTAAAGACATTGAAAAAACACGGTTATAAAAATATAAAAGTTCATTCATATAAGAAGTTTCTGTAGGATATAAGTTTTATGAGCTTTCTTATGGTTTTTGTACTTACTCTTCTTACTTGGAACGTAAGTGCAGATAAGTTCCAAGGTCTTTGGAATGGTAAGGGGAGAGCTCTAACCCAGAGTCGTAAGCAGAATTGTCATGATGTAGAGATGCGTTTTGCAATACAGGCTGATACTTTTATTTTGCGTGGTGGTCATTACAATTGTGAGACAATTAGTGCTGAATATCCATATTATCGCTTTCAAATAAAGGGGCAGGATCTCTATGATGGGGATAGGCATGTAGGTAAATATTTAAAAGATAGAGTAGTTATCTTTTCAAAGAGTGATGGCTTTGAACTTAGTCTTGTTATAAAAAATGAAGAATTGTACTTTTTAGAGAGCTGGATTGATGGAGAAGACTTTTTTCAAGTGAAAGCAATCTTATCAAAAAATGAATAATTTAATTATCTGTTTTTCCTGAGACATTGAGCATTGCTCCAGGCTTTATTATTAAAGACTTTGAAGCAATTTCACCTTCAACCTTAGCCGATGGAAAAAGTCGTAGTGTTCCGGTTGATTTAATATTACCTTTGACGTGACCATATACATCAATGTCATGGCATTCAATTTTACCTAAAACATATGCGGTCGGCTCAATCTGGACTTTACTATCATTCTCAATAACAACATTTCCTTCAACTCGACATGCAATATGACTTGGTCCATTAAGTAGGAGCTCACCTGTTATGACGGAGTTTTTTCCAAGAAAGCAGAAGTTGAGATCTTTTATTTCCATATTGGGCCCATATTAAATATTAATTTTGAAAAGTTGTTTGTGTAAAATATCACCAAGCCTTGAAAATATCACCAAGTGAAAGATTGCAGTTCCGCTATCAAGATGATCAAACTTCGCTTCAAAGGGTCTAAATCTTGAAGTCGCGAATGACTCACCGGTAGAGTAAAGGATTTGGAATGTCGGAATATCACGACTCTTTTTCGGAAATCTTTCAAAAATGTTTCCATCTGTAGCGATGAGATGGGCATAACCAGATATCTTTTCATTGTTAGCAGTCATGTTGACAACACTAAAGTTAACGATTGTTTTATTGCCATTTTTAACGGCCTTAAAATCATTGATTTCAATTTTTACAGGACTTGTTAGGTCTTTTTGACCAGGAACAGGGGCAAACACTGTTGACAAGTTGGTGTCCTCCCTTACTCCGGAAGAGAGTTTATTCGTTAGGTTCTCATTTATCAGATTGAGCTCTTTTACTCGACCAGAGAGAAGTTGATTGTCTCCTCTGAGCTCTTGGATAATCTCTGGCTCAGTTGATCTGATTTGTTGTTCTATATTCTTTGCATAGTAGTATGAAGATAGAGCGATCAAAATACTAATGACTGTTAGTGCCGCTGGACCATAAATGAGAAACGAGTATGCACCACGGCTAATTTTCTGATAGCGTGGGAACTTTTCATTTTCATAGAAAATGAATGAAATATCGTTCTTTTTCTTAGTTACTGCTTTCACTATTCTCTTTCAAGTTGAGGTCACTAGTAAAAATTTCTTTTGGATTAAGTGATTCAAAGAATCTCATTTTTGGTTCAAATGCCATAGATGCATTGTGATCGGTATCGATGAGCCCCGCCTTTGTCCATTTCTCAGAAACAATTCTCCAGTTATAGTATTCATCTTTCATAAGATAGAGTGTCTTTTTTCCGACATCTTCAATCGTGTTGGATTTATAATTTTGAATAAAACTAACAACGGCATATTCGTTATTTTTAAAGACTGATAGATTAGAGATTGAAATCTCTGGTGTACCTGGATTTGCAAAAACATGTTTCTTATAGGTTACATAACGATTATAAGTCTTGTGTCGATTATCTCTGAATTTCTTCTTATGGTAGTAGTCCTTATAGTTTTCGATATTTTCAGTCTTCCAAGCTGTAAGCCATCCATTAACAGTTTCAGAAAGTTCAGCTTTTTCTCTTTCCCAAGTGGACTTTTTTTGGAAGTTCATATTATGAGTAACGACAATATGAGTTTTGTTTAATTCGATATACTGAGATAATTTAATGAGATTCTCATTATGAGCAACAATACATCCTCTGGAGTCAAGGCCCTTGTCAATTCTCGTTTCATCATTTGTTGAGTGAAGCCAAATTCCTCCACCAGTCTTACCCTTAAGTTCATCAATTGGGTTAGGGTAGTTCATGACAAATGCACCCACGCCATAAATCTCTCCAGCTTTTCCATGTCTTTTTAAAAGCTCACGATGAGGGAGAAATTCTGAGAAATGATAAATTCCCTCAGGAGTACGATGGTCTCCTTGGAATATTTTATTTCCGGCTTTTTTTCCTGTTGCAACTTGTATCGTACTTAGAAGGTTTGGAATACCGTTTTTATTTTCAAATAAGTAGAGTTTATGAGTCGACTTTTCAGCAACGATTACATGATGAGATAGGTAGGGGTCCAATTGCAAAATATTACTAGGAAAGTAGTCCTTAGAGTTGGCTAAGGTGTTATTAGTTATCATGGTGCAAAAGAGAGCAACAATTTTTCTCATATATTTTCCTTTTATGTACCTTGATATTTTAATGCAGGTTGATTCGATCAATCAACTATTACTTTTAATTTTAGTGACATGATTTCCCACACTTGGATCATGTTGTGTGGTGAGTTAAAATGCTCCTAGGGAGGATTTAGGTATGCTTTGCCTATTTTTAGACGAACAGTCGAAATATGAGAGTTTGAAGACAAGCTCAGAGATTATTTATGTTGATGACTTTTCATCTTTGGTTAATTTTATTGACCAGCATTACGACGTGATTGTTTTTGCTTCAGGTGACTTTGTTTCAATTCTAAGTTCTTTGAAAGGGCTTGTTAAAGAAGGGACGAAAGTTTTTAAGCCACAAGCTGAAATTGTACCTCTGGAACTAGATTTTAAAACATTTAGTGATCCAGAAAGTTTTCTTGCTGAGCTAAGTTCCACAAGAATACTTTCGATGGAGGGTCTTGACTTTGATGAAAAGCTTAATTCTGAAGGGACTCGAAATAGTCAGTTGGATACGGCAATAAATCAAGTCATACCAGACGCAGAAAAAATAGGTGCTATGCAAGGTGAAGATACAGGGGGACTTGATATCAAAATGCCTGAAGTGGATGATTCGCTTTCTTTAAGTGATGCTACCTCTATCGATGAAATAGAAGATGTCACAGTCGGAGATATTACACTTGATGATTTCAATGTTGATGATATCTCTCTTGCTGCGGATGATGAAATAGTTGAAAATAATCAAGCTATTGATGATGACTCAATTGATCTTGGTGACGTTTCTGATGATTTGGATCTAGCTGCTGATAGAGATAATGAAGAAGTTTCCGAACAAATCGATGATTCAATTGACTTAGGTGATAGTGTTGGAGATCTTGATCTAGCTGGCACAGATGACGATGTGTCAGAGTTAAATGCTGACACTCGTGATGTTGATGATTCACTTGATCTTGACCATTCAGAGACTAATTTAAAAGCAAATTCAGATAATAAAGATGGTTTTGATGAAGATACAGGAAAAACTCTTGTTGGTGATATCAGCGAGCTTGGAGGCGATGCTCCTGATGGTCTTAACATGAGTGCTGATGATTCGTCTTCAGAAATTGGAGATTTAGGTGATGATGACTTGGGTGATGATCTAGACTCAGATTTAGGTGAACTTGGAGATGATGAATTCGGCGATTTAGGCGGTGACGACCTC
>CAWUIU010000226.1:0-5944 GCA_963922285.1 uncultured Oligoflexia bacterium
TTATTGCTATTAAGATTAGTGGACGTTTTAATGACTTGATTGTGTCCTCTATGCTGATTAATCTCTCTGGCTCCTTGGTGTTTGTATTCTTGCTTGATATTTTCATTACTTCCTCTTAAGTTTTGTTGGTTGCTACCATTTAGTTTAAATCTAACTTCACTAGCATTTTTAAACCTACTCGCTGATTGGTTTTGACCAGTTCTACTATTCATATCCATAGACTGCGTTAATGACTTCATCTGTTTACTTATAGTCATTGCATCCAAGTTTTGATTGCTCATATTTTTACTTACTCCTTGTGTAACATTTGATGTCGCTGGTCTTTTAAAACCAGTCATGACTCCCTTTACTCCTTTAACTGCCGTTGACGCTATAGTGCTTCCTGCTGAAATGAACCCCATAGCAACTTTACCTTTTGGCCCTAATCCACCTCCTGTCATAAAACTTGCTCCAGAATTAAGTCCACTCATAGGAAGAGATCTTAAGAAATTTCCTCCTACTAAAGAGATAAGTCCTCCTGCTTGAGCTATTCCCGATCCATTAATCAGCATCATTGATATAAATGGTGTAAAAGCGATAAATAGAGTCAAAAGAAAGAGTAATGCCGTACCGGTAAGACTCCCCCCAATGATCTGACCTGTTTGATATCCTTGATTAATTTCACTTCCAATCATCGATAGAACGAAGACAAGGACATGAGGAACAATCAAGCACCAAATAAATGACAGTATTCCACCTCTTAGAACATTTCCCATTGTTGGAAACAAGTAGATCAAAACTGGTATTCCAAGTAATCCATAACCTAGATAATAAACAAGAGAATAGATAACCTTGATTAACAGAAAGCAAAGCTGACTAAAAAAGTAGACGCCAATAGTAAAACCATCATTTATAAACGAATCAAAGAAATGATATTTTAAAAACTTCAGACCACCCTTTAAATAACCATTGTCCTTAAAGAAGCTACTCTTTCTATTGTCATCAATTGAATCAAAGTGCTTTGATGCTTCAAACATATCCATTAATAGGATATTCTTAAACTTTTGCTCGCTAAACTTGGTATTGGCCGCGTCAATTGAGTACTCTATTGATGCCTTGTAAAAACTTGTAACTGAAGTAAGGATTAGTACAGCTATCAAACCTCGTTTTACTAATTGAAAAACCTGCATTCTATCGAAATACTCAATCAGACAAGCAAAGATAAACATTCCAGGAAGAAGAGACATAAAAAACTGTCTATAATCTTCAATTAGATTATCTAAATTAAAACTTGTTATCATCAGGAGGTCATGAATCGTATTTGTCATAAATTTGCCTCTGACTGAATTAGTTGCTGTTCTGACTTATTTAATCCAATCCAAGATTTATAAAACTCCTCACGTCTTAATCTCTCTTTCACATCTCCTTTCTTTAGAGCAATATCATTCTTGTGATATTCAACATTATCTCTTCTCATCTTTGCCAAGATCTTTGAACTCATCGCTGTATTCATTGCAGTATTTTGAACGTGTTTACTCATATTCCCTTCACTAGCACTTAGTAGTTCTTGGTTATGGGCCTCTTTTTCATCTTGCATTGAGTTTGCGATTTTTTCCCAATACCTATTGGTGAAGTCTTCCGCTTGATAAAGATCCATTGCCATAAAGTCGAGATTAGACTTAAGCCCTTTAAGGTTTAGTTTGAGATTTAGCATCACTTGGTTGATTTCTCTTAAACCATCAGGACTCATCTTAGTTGCAGCAATTATGTCTCTTGAATGTTGTTCTATTCTTCTCGCAACGAAGTATCTTCGCATGGCCAAAAAGTTATATTTATCAATTTGATCACTGGTCTTCTTTGCAACTTCGAGAATTTTAAGCGTATTTGATACAGTACTAGCAGTATTAGAAACTAGTGCTATCAGTGCAGCAGTATCACTATCAGGCATAAAGAAGGTAGATGCCTGACTTCGAGCAATAAATAGAGTTAGTACTAAAATCTTGAGCTTACCCATGATGTAACCTCACAAAAGATTCTATCGTCTCTTTATTGGTCGAAAAGTAATCACGATTGTCTTCATAGAACTTATAAAAGTTATCACTTTGACCTGACTCAGTATGAAATAACTCATATTCCAATGGAGTTAAGCTTATCCTCAAAATCTTTTTTATCTTGTTATCACTAGATTTTAGGTAACATTCTGAATATTGGCCTTTTTCATATTGAAGTGAAGAAATTCTAGAGTTATCAAATTCTGAGATTTCATGATTTTCAATATATTCTTGTGGGAAGAAGACCTTAAAGTATGAGTTATTAGTAATTGAAGAGTAAAGGTCTCCACTTAAGCTTTCAAAGTCTCCTAATCCCTGAGATATAGCAATTGGGAATGCTCCAGACTTTCTAAAAGTTCTAAAGCACTCATCTATATATTCACCATGATCTTTTAAAAACTTCCAACACTCATCAAATACTAAGGTCTTTTGATTGTTTGGAATCCTCTTGAAATATTCCAATACATAAATAATTAAAGGTGCTATTTGAGATTTTGGATAGTTTTCAATATCAACATAGAGAAAGTCACTCTTTTCTCGTGTATCCTTATTAATAAAGTCCCCTATATCTTCAAAATATAGAGATAACCCCCTAAAATCATTCTCAAGATACTTAATCATCCCATGGTGAGATAAATTCGTATCACTATGGATATATTCTTTAATCCTCTTTAAAAGAAGACCCTTTTCAAGCTTTCCAAACTTAGATTTATCAACAACAGATAATACAAACTCTCTTAAAAAGTATGGACATTTAAAATCCATTGGATTGATTCCAGAATCTAGGTTATCCCCACCATAATAAAGACAAAGCTTTTTAAACGAACCTCCCTTATCTAAAATAACGACTGGATGATCTTTACTTCTCAAATCATGAACGATTTTATTCACCAAGACAGACTTACCCGAACCAGTCGTTCCAGTAACAAGCATATTTCTATTTTTAAACTCGTGAGAGAATGGATCAAAAAACAACGTATCATCAGAGATATCTTTAAAACTAATCCCTTCATTCATTAATTTAGACTTATTAAGTGGTATTAGATTAACAAGATGACGAGATTTATTAGGTATTCCCCTATAAGAGAAACTAGGCTTTACTCCTACAATAATCTCTTTATAAATATTCATCATTCCCGACTTTAAAGCTTTTAAAGAATGTCCTTCAATGAAAGTTGTAATGCCTTTAAGTTTCAACTCGTTAACTAAATCAATCGTTAAAATATTTAGCTCTTTAAGAGAATTAGCTTTAGGTAAGAAGAATAACTCCATTTCAAATAAAGATTCATCTCCATGAGTAAGCTCACTTATTAGTTCTTCTGCCTGTGAATATGCCCCCTCACTCTCAAAATCTCTTTTATTCTTTGCGAGTCCTGCACTATGTGAATTTCTAACTCTCTCAAGATCTTTTAATGCTCTAGTTTTTGATTTCTTCTTAAGGCTTAAGCAGTAGTCGATATCACTAGGTATAAGATATTCATCAACCTCAGACTCTAAAAACGACCTCACACTTACTATTCGCCTATACTTTCCATTAAATAGAAAATAATCATCGTAAAATCCTACATCTGAATAAATATCGCTATCTTCAAAAAACACTTCTAACGGAGAACTACAAGTATCTTTCTTAATACCAATATCAAGATTCTCATCTGAGCAGTTAAGATAAAGGCTCTTATCTATGTGATAGAACTTAGCCCACGACTTTTCTTCTAAATTATTTAGCTTGCTTCTTAATCGCTCAAATAGAGAGTTTTTCTCGTAATCATTAAGCTGCTCTAAATCAACTCCATCCAATTCATAGAAATAAGACTTATCTCCCTCCATAGATATAATTTCATTGCCAGTCACCTGTGCTATAGGAAAACTACTTTTACTCATTTCATCCTCCCAATAGCTCCTGACCAATCTAATACTCTTACTCTTGTCACTCCTTTTATAAAGTTTCTTTCTAGTCTGGACATCAATAGTTTATTCACAACCAGAAAGAGCAGGCTAATCACGAGGATCTCAATCCCTGAAAATCCTAGTTTAGAAAGGCTTAGGTAAGTAACACCTAAAACAATTAAATCTACTCTATTTAAGGATGCAAAGATCCTAGCTCTCCTATTTAAGAGAGTTGGATAAGCTGTACTTTTCATTATTACCTCTAGCTAAAGCTTTGACTTAATGTGTTTATAATCTCTAACCCCACAGTTGAAATAATCGCTAATGCGAAGACTGTTCCAACGTTTTTCAAATACACATCCTGTTTGAAGTAAGAAAGGATAACAAAGAGTATAAGTGCTGCTCCTGCTACCGCCGTAGATAATGGAATGAGATAGTTATTTGTAATTGTTTCAAACCCATTCTTTAGCTTATTAAAGGCGTAGACATTCCCACTTGGAAGCACGAAGCTTCCAAGTAGTGTAATGAGAACAGAACTAAACCATACTGATATATCTATTAATTTATTCTTGATCATAACTTTTCCTAATTAAAGTAATTTGAGATTACAGATGTGATACCTACTGACAATTGTTGTACGAGAGTCTTTCTCTCCCCTCTTTTTACTTTATCCCACCTAACTGTATTAGCCCATTGACCAAAATTTTGTGATTCAACAGATAATGGCCACTTATTATGTCCAGCGATATTTGTGGTATGCATTGGGCACATATAAGAAGCTCTTCCTGACATACTTACAAGTTTCACACCATTAAAATGGTCTTCTCTTAAAGCACTTATCTTTAATGAAAGTAGATTTTCTTCTACATTTGATAGCTCATGAATAAGATTCACATTCTTTATATGAAGAGCAATTCCATTATCCATCCAGTCAATTTTGACTTTATTTTCATTGATAAGGCTAACAAGTGAATATTCATTTCCATTAATCACTAAGAATAGTCTCGTAATCTC
The DNA here is from genome assembly GCA_963922285.1 of uncultured Oligoflexia bacterium. Taxonomy (GTDB): domain Bacteria; phylum Bdellovibrionota; class Bacteriovoracia; order Bacteriovoracales; family Bacteriovoracaceae; genus Halobacteriovorax_A. The sequence continues at coordinate 4,932 of CAWUIU010000226.1, forward strand.
TCCCTTAAGGTCTTTACTAAAGTCAACTCTTGATTCAAGAGGCTCAAAGATGTTAAATGAAAGATCACATCTAAAAGGATGACTAATACAGTTTCTTCTTCCTCCGCATCCAGCATTCCTCAATGTATCCTTGAAATGCTTAATCTTTTCTCCAAAAACTCTTTTTGGATCAATAAAAAGGCTCACTTCAGAGTTTGGGACAATATTTCCAAGAGTATAGGCCTGATAATGTTCGCTAGAGTTTACCTCTTCTCTAAAACTAAACACCTTTTCTTCTGACTGTGCCGAAAGATTCTTTCCTAAGATATATGATAGAGAAATCACATCATTCTTAGTAAATACGTGATCTAAGTAGTGCTTAGTAAGCCTATTCGTAAAGACAAACCAATTTCCCTTCTTATCCAAGTTTCTAAGTTCGCTTAGATATGAATAGTCAGGTAAAGAGTTTTGAAATTGATTGATACTATGAAGAGTATTATTCTCGATCGAAAACTTCTTATTAAAAAGAACTCCCATAATATCTACAAACTTCATATTAGATTTTAAACCAACATATCTAACTTCTGTTTCTAGAGGTGTATTGTAAACAACAGGAACAGTTTTCCTATTCACACTGGCCATTAGTGTTGCATACGTTTTCTCGATCTCAGGTATTTCATAGTCCGTTAATTCAGAAATAATGAATTCACCCTTTTGAAAGTAGTTTTCAGAGATAAGCTTTGGATTTACATTTTCAATTTTAACTTTAAAAACTTCATTAATTCCTGAATTGAAATGTCTTTCTATCTTTTCATTATGTAGAACTTCATAACTCTCTGTTTCATAGTTATAGAATCTATAACTCACACTAATATCTTTAATAGACTTAAATTCAGAGTTTCCCTTTAATTTAATCGAATTCTCTAAATCTAGTACTACATTAGTAATCTCATACCTATTTTCATCAAAATACTTTCGATACTTCAAAACACTTGATTGAAAGTAACGATTATCAATATCAGGATACTTAACCC
>CAWUIU010000227.1:0-5929 GCA_963922285.1 uncultured Oligoflexia bacterium
TTGGTGGAATTTAAAATATAAAACCAGATGGCTAAGTGATGGATCAATTGTTCAAGGTAATCCTATTTTAACAAATTTTCTTTGGAATGAGATTGGAAGAGGGACTGATTTAAAAGAACTAGAGAAGTGGATGCAGAATAATCAACAAACAATTAAAGAACTAACAGTCGCTGCATTTTCAACAAAGCCACCAAAGTGGACGGACTTTTTTCCTGTGAGTTCGATTGATATCGATTCCGCTAAACGAGGTGAAAAGATATATAATAACACATGTAAGAAGTGTCACGGTGAATATGTAAAGGGTTGGTCTGATGAAAGTATTACTGACCCTCTTGAACAACTTGCAACAGTGAAAGTTATCTATCATGATAAAACTCCAGTTAAAAATGTTGGAACTGATCCAGGACGCTACAAGGGAATGAATGCATTTGCAGATGACTTGAATAACCTTGCTATTTCAAAATGGATGAAAACTGTCGTTGTTCCTCAGGAAGGTTATGTACCACCTCCGCTTGATGGAATCTGGTCACGTTATCCTTATTTACATAACAATTCTGTTCCAACTCTCTGTGATCTTTTTACTCATCCGAGCAAGAGAACGAAAACTTTTTATCAGATTCCAGCTGACAGTAAAACGAAGGATTTTAATCAAGATTGTGTAGGTTTTCCAGTTGGGCAAGCTATACCACGTCATAGAAGAGTAAGAGATAACTTTTTCGATACAAGAAAAAAGGGACTCCGTAATACTGGACATTATAAAATGTGGTTAAATAAAGATGGTACTGAAAAATATAAGGTGAGTGATAAACGTGATGTGATCATGTTTTTAAAAACTTTGTAATAGGATGATATGTTTTATTTAGATAATTTCATTTCTCATCGTGGCTATCACGATAAAACAACTCCAGAGAACTCTTTAGCAGCTTTTAAAAAATCTATTGATGCAGGATTTTCTATAGAGATTGATGTCAGACTAACAAAAGATGATATACCAGTTGTCTTTCATGATGAAGTGCTTGATCGTATGACCTCTGCTAATGGTAAAGTTTCTCAGTATATGCTATCTAGTCTCAAAAAACTAAAGCTTTCGGATTCTGAAGAAATCATTCCATCTTTAGAAGAGGTTCTTGAACTTGTCGCGGGAAAAGTTCCATTGATTATCGAACTGAAAAATAATACTAAATCATATAAGCTTGAAGAAGAAGTTTTTAAGTTGTTAGCTGAGTATCTGGGAGAGTTTACAATACAGTCCTTTAATCCTTTTAGCTTGCAATGGATTCGTGATAACTATCCAAATACTGTTCTTGGTCTACTAACTACATATGAATTTGGTAAAGAGGCTCTTAATGTTTCAAAGAAGGCTATCGTTAGATTTATGCCTTTGTTACCAATGATAAGACCAGAATATATTGGTGTTAATCATAGGTCGTTTTCTTCGCTGCAACTTAGTATAATAAAAACTGTATCAAATGCTAAAATAATCTATTGGACTGTTGATAATAAAGAGGACTTTAAGCGTCTGATAAAGAACTCTGACAATCTTATATTTGAAGGGTTTGATCCTCGAGAGTTATGAAAAACAATAAATTTGTTATTTTTATCATTATTTGCATTCTTATATTTTCTGCTATTATTTTATTTTATAAGAACAAATCTAACAGTGAAAAAGCATCTTCTTTAAAAGAGTCAAGTATACAGGTAACAGATTCTATCAAGAGAAAAACTGCCTTTAATGAAACGACATATATCGATAACTTTGATAAGGGTCGGGAAGAGACTGTTCTTAATCGTCTAAAGCAAGATGAGGAAGAATGGCTTGTTGAACTCAGTGATTTTTTCTCGGAAATTGAAATATTTACATTTAACGATTATTTGCAGTTAAGAGAAAGTTTTAATGATGAATACTTGAAAGCTTTTGAAGAGTTTAACGAGGCTGTAAAAGACAAGGAATATCAGCCAACAGAAGAAAGTGTAAAGATGAATAAAATTAAGAAGCAGTATAATAAAACTCTTTTAACAATGATTGGAGAAGAAAATTATAAAAAGTTTCTCAAACTTAAAGACGATTTCAATGAAAAAAAGTTTTATTCAAAAAAAAATAAGTATTATCAACCTATGGATTTCTAATGCAGAAGTGGCAAATTTTAAAAAAGACAGAATCAGTTAAAGCTAAAGTATTCAAACATATAATACTAGATGTAGAAGAACCTAAAACTAAGAAGTTGACAAATTTTGATATCGTTGAAACTCTTGATTGGGTGATCGTGTTAGCTATCACTTCAGAAGATGAAATTGTCTTTGTTCACCAATGGCGTGCAGGAAAAGATAAGATAACCTGTGAACTTCCTGGGGGGGGCATTGAAAGATCTGAGGATCCTTTATATGCAGCCAAAAGAGAACTTCGTGAAGAAACCGGCTATACAAGTGACCAATGGGTTTCTTTAAATAAAACGGCTGTGAATCCTGCATTCATGATTAATGACTGTCATTTCTATGTTGCTAAAGATGTAAAAAAGACTCATGAAGTTGAATTCGATGAGTTTGAAGAGATTGAAATTAGTCTGATCAAAAAAGAAGATGTTCTAGAATCTATTCAAAACGGTGCTATTGATCACTCTCTAGCACAATTATGTATATATAAATTCATTAATCTAAGCTAGAAACTACTTTGTTGAAGAAGTTTTTGAGCGCTTAATTTTCTTCTTTTTATTTGGAGAATTTAGCTCAAACCAGTCTTCTTTCGTGATAGGATGATGATAATCGGCTTCATCTAACAAAGGCTGAGAGGTTGTTTCAATAACTGAAGATATCTCAACTCTAACACCTTCACCTTTTAAGTGGCGAACAAGTTCAATGTAATCAGAATCACCTGAAAGGATTATGATTGTGTCTACCTTGCTTGCCAGTTGTGTGGCCTTTATTGTGAGTGGTATATCTGCACTCTTGTGACATGGTATAACCGAACCGTAAAAGTGGTTGTAGAGTCTCTCGGTTAGTTTAGATGAAATATGCTTTCCTTCCCTAAAATAGATAAGACGATTGAGTCCTCTCTCCGCTAAAAGTCTAGGAATAAGCGTATCAAAGTTAATCATCGTACTTGTACTATTTGAGACACTGTGAATACTTCTTTCGATATTGTTCCCGTCCACAAGAATTGCGACGGATTGATTGATAATTACTTCTTCCATGGTAGTAAACCCTTATTTACTAATGAAGTCCCAGAGCTCATCAACGTTGTTTGAAACAGCTTCATAGACCTCTGTCCAAGATAGGTCTAAAGAGTCAATAAGAGGTTCAGCAGTATCCCAAATCAGTCTTGTAGCACTTAATGTCGAAGTAACAGCTGGTGGCTTAGGGCTACTATATCTTTCAAGTCTACTATCGTCTCGACATTGATTTTCTGGTTCCGCATTTAATGCATCTTCATTAATTGTTTTAATATTTTTCAACAGAGTTCCAATTGTCTCTCTGTCAGCTACTGTATCTTTATAAATTCTTTCGAAGAATAGGTAATGAGAAAAAATCAAAACCGATCCACCAATATTTTGTTCCGGAGTCACTCCATACTTAAGCATGTAGAAGAAAACAGTCTTTGCAAATTGTGGAGTTTTTTGTAATTTACCAACAGTGATTATACCATCTTCGTAAACATCATTGAAAGCTCTTGTCAGCTCATTGAACTTAAGTTCATTGTCAAAGGTGTCATCAAATCTCATAAATGTTGATTCGATATTTAACATGGCACCAAGCACAAGAGCGAAGTCTCCTAGCTTCCATGGCTCTTTATCCATATCGGCTAGAGGCACATCTCTTGCGAAGATCTCAACGCCTTCAACATATTGACGACTTTTTGCAGGGCCAACTGTTTCTCTAAATCTCTTCATTTGCGGAAAGTAATTTCCAAGGTCTGGTAGTTTTCCAAACTCATTTGGATATTCAGCTTTTCTATCAAAAACTGCGCTCATAAAGTATTCGCGCACACATGCTGAATCAACACTGTCTTCTTTAAAGTTGTAGGCCTGGCTACACTTTAGTTTAAAGTAATCGAGCATCTCGACACTCATCCCAGCTGATGTCGTTAGAAGTTCAATAAACTCTGTCGCTTCATTTAGACCAATTTTATTATTACCATCAGAGTTATTCTGAAAGAGGTCAGCAAGAAGAAGAATATTTGTTCCAAATGTTTTAAAGTTCTTTGTCCAAAGATCAAGCTCTTCTAGGACTGATTTGATTCCAACCAGAAAGTTATTAACTTGATTTGGACTAAAACCTTCTGTTGTATCAGGATCTGCGCCTTCATCACCGTAAGCATGTACAACGTATCTAATGAGGTATCGCCACAGAACGGTAAAGACATATCCTTCTCTTTCTCTTAGTACTTTTTGGTTGTAGACTGGGTAGTTCGTGCTATCTCTAAAGTACTTAAACTTAGCTGCAATTTGTCTAAAAGACCCTTTTAGGTAACTTAAGTGATTTTTATCAATTAAAGAGTATTCTTCAAGAATTGGGAATTCTGGAAATTGCGCCAGTGGTATTTTTCTTGTGATAGCTAAATCTTTTTCAAGAGCCGTGAAAGTAGCATCAGCAAAGACAAGAGTTTGCATCGACTCTTTAAGGATTTTTGTAAGACTTCTAAAAGCAATATTCGTAAAAGGAATATCGTAAAACTTAGGTTCTTCAATATCGTCTCGACCTTCCATCTCTGGATCTTGCTCTGTGTACCATAACTCAGGCGCAAGTTCTGTACATATCTTTGCACAAACTCTTTTTAATTCGTAGTCACAAGAATCCGGGTATGTCTGCAGCTCTTTTGGCTTTCTAAGAAGCATTCTTTCAACTACATCAATAATCGTCCTTTTGAAATTTCTTGGATCAATATTAATTGGTTCTTCATCTTCACCAAGATTATTGTTTATTTCTGTGATGATATCATTTGCAAATTCAAGAACTTTTGAGACTTTAAAATGCTCAACTTCTTGGTTGACTGGGTAATCAAAGACGGCATCATCAAGCTTTTTGACAACATTTAACATGATCTTATAAAGCTCAATGTTAGGCTCAATTGCTGTCAGGTCTCGAATCGTCGTATCATATACAATATCTCTATAATTATTTAACTTCGTTGATAAGAAGATCAGCTCATCTCTTGAGAGTGTGTTATTTGTCCCACCAAGAACAAGGTTCTTAAAAGTTAAACCATCTAAAAAGAGATCGACGTTAATATCAACAACTTCTTTTGCTTGTCTGAGTCGATCAATAAATTCATAGAGTTTTATTGGGCTCAGTAAGAAGATATCACGACCAAGAGCTTTTTCAAGAGATTTAGAAATTTTGCCAAATTCTCTATCAAATTGTTCTTTTGCATCAGGAATATCACCATCCTCTAGAGAGTCTTTTAATTCTTGATGAAAGCCAGTGAACTCAAGTCCTCGAAGGGCAATAAGAGCGGTGTCAATTACAGTTTTAACTTCTGAAAGATTAATATTGTCTTTTTCAGTTCTTAAAAAGTTTTTAAAGAAGTTGTCAGCAATTGATAAAAGAGCATCAATTTTTTTCTTATCATCTTCGTCTTCAGCATCATAGAATACACCTAGAACTACTTCGATATCATCAATTGAAATAATGTTTTCAAGTGTATCGTCCTGACTAAGGACAGATCTTAGAGTCACGACTTCTGCTGCAAGAAAGTTATATTTCTGCTTTGTTGATTGCTCAAAGTAATCTTCCGCTAAAAAGCTTAGGTCATAGAAGAGATTAGCGATACTGTCTGACTTCTTAAGAATATTAAGTAGCTCTTGTAGCGTAACCGTTTGTCTTGATCCACCTGTGATCGCAACTTTTACAGAGAACGCAGAGTTTATAACTTCATCCTTAACATCAAGCAGGTCTTCAGGAATCGGGGACTCTTTTTGTTTCTTCCCCTCATCCT
>CAWUIU010000228.1:0-5901 GCA_963922285.1 uncultured Oligoflexia bacterium
CTTGATGAAGAAGTATACGAAAGAATGGGGGCAGGCTTTGATAATTTGGCCCAGTATATCGAAGACGTGGGAATTGAGAACTTTCGTCTTGATGAGCTCGATATGCTTAGGTTACTTGACCAAAACTTTAAGGATAACTATCTGATTATATTGGGTGGTGGTGCTCTCGAGACAAAGGAGATTAGAGACTATATTTCTTCAGTTAATGGTAAGCTCATTCATTTACACGAAGAGTTCGAAGTATGTTGGCAGAGGATTTCTAAGGCCGGTGATCGACCTCTAGCGAAGAAGGGAAGAGCTTTCATGGAAAAGCTTTATGAAAGTAGGTCTAAACTCTATCAAGACTCTGATTTTACTTTCACAGCTTCTGATCTTGAAAGAGTTACTAGCTTTGAAGCATTGTTAGACGAATTGCAAAAAATATGATGTTATTAAGGTAGATTATCATTGGTTGGGAGAAGTAATGAGCGTTGAGTCAAAAATCCAAGTGGCTATCGTTTCAGACGATATTAAAGTTGGTGGAAAGATTGCAAAAATCTTCAAGCTTTTAAATATCATTCCTCATACATTTGATGATGCGAAGGACTTTCTTAATTCTAGTTCTCGTACAAAATATAATCTCTGTCTTCTCGATATTAAGAAGTCAAAAGTTGCTCAAAAAATTGTAGTAGAAAATCCTTCTCTTATTGATAGTGAATTCGCATTTCTATTTAATGCTGAGACTCAACAGTTACTAGGGCCAACTTATTCAATGGATCATCTTGGCTATATAAATACTGACTATGAAATGTTGGGACAGGTAAAATTCATTCTCAATAAGTTTAATACTAACTTGGAAAAAGAAGAGGATACGAGACAGTATAAAGATTACTTCTTACACCACTCACCAAGAAGTAAAGATATGGCAAAAAACATTGAATCATACCGTGAAAAACTTCACTACCATGAGCTTCTAAATGCCTTTGTTGCAAACTTCGAAAAGAAGTTAATGACGTCAGGCTTTTCTGATGCTCTCGCAAGTTCATTAACGGACTTTGATCCTGTTAAGTCTTTTGCTCTTTTTAGATTAAATGATAATGGAACGAAGTTGATAAACTTAGAAGTGACAAGCGATAAGGCTCTTGATGTTCCAACACTTTGGTTAGGAAAGAATAACGATAGTGGAATAGGTGAGCATACAATTGCTGTCGTTGAAAATATTGTTTCTCCACTTGTTAAACAAACTCTACTAAATATTAGTTTGTCGCGAAATAACGAAACTTCTGATCTTTTACTGTGTGTCGAGATAGATGATCAATATGCCTATAGTGTTGATTGGAGTATGTTGGAGAGTATTATTAGTGGAAAATATGCTCAGTTTTTAAATCGTCTGAACAGTGTTAAAAGCACTCAGCAGGAGAGAAACTTATTCTCTCTTTTAGAAGATGTTCAGAGCAACGAAACAAGTTTTAATCTCGTTTCTATCGATTTGTCAGATGTTTCGGACCTGCTTTCAACTGATATAAAAATTCAATTTGATTGGGAAAGATTTTTCTTTGATGTTAAGTCATACGTAAAAAATTATCTTAGCACAAAAGATCTTTTTATTGCTTCAACAGATAATTTACTTCTTACTTTAGATGAAGAAAGTTTTAGTAGTTCATATGAGGCACTTTTAGATTACGTAAAAGCTTTTGAACTTAGTCGATACTTTACAGGGATTAATCGTTCTCAGCTATTTGGCCTTGAAATGAGAGTTAAAGAAGTTCCAGTTTCTACTTTTGCTCTTCTTAACCATGTTAAGAAAGAGACTCTGAATGCTCAGAATGTAGAATTTGCAAATAATAGGATTGGAAATATTGAATTATGAGGCTTCGATCTCATCTGGAAATAGACTTAAGTCTACTTGATAAAAATATAAATCTTTTAAATTCAATTACAGATGGCTGTGAAACGCTATTTATGGTTAAAGCCGATGCTTATGGACATGGGTTAATTCCAGTTACTAAGTTTACGCATTTTGAATCAGGGATTAAAGAGTTTGGTTGCGCTAGTCTTGGAGAAGCCTTGACTCTTAGACATGAGATTCCACATGGACGTTTTGAAATTTATGTTTTTTCAGATGTAAATCTTGAAGATGAGATATCAACAGAGCTCTATGTTAATAATAGAATTATTCCTGTTGTATCAGATGAAGTAAGTCTTGAATTGTTTTTGGAAAACTCTGAGTTTTCTAAATTCCCACTTTGTTTAAAGTTTAATACGGGAATGAACCGACTTGGAATTGATTATGATAAGCTTGAAGATGTTATTAGAACTTTGAAGAAACATGGTAGAAATTCAATTGATCATTTAATGACACATTTTTCGAGCGCGTCTCTTTCAATGAAAACAAATAAGAGAAATATTGAACAAAGAGATCGATTTTCAGAGATAAAGTCCACATTCAAATCAGCAGGAATTTCAATTGAGAAGTCATCGATTGCAAATTCTGGGGCTATTGAACAAGGCGTCGGCTTTGAAGAATCTCATGTGCGTCCAGGACTAATGCTCTATGGACCAAGCTCTCTCATGCCTAATATACAAGAGAAATCTCTGTGGCAAGGATCATATATTTCACAACTAAAGACCAATATTATAAAAGTTTTTGAGGTGGAAAAGGGAACTCCTATTGGCTATGGAGCAAGTGCATGTCCGGATAGAGGTGTGATTGCCATCGTAGCTCTTGGTTATGGTGATGGTCTTTCAACAACTTATACAGGAACAGATCTTAGGATTAATAATCGAGAAATGAAAATTGTTGGTCGAGTTAACATGGATATGACTTGCCTACTTTTAAAAGAGGGGAGCTTGAGTGATTTTCAAATTGGAGATTCTCTGAATATTTGGGATCATGATGGATATAATGTTTCTCAAATTTGTAAACGAGCTAAAATGATTCCTTATGAAGTTTTCACTTCAGTTTCAAATAGAGTGCCTAAGGTCTACATTTAGAGGCACTTTTCTTAATTAAACAAATTAACATTTTATTGTTAAGTATCGATATTTATTGAATTATTTGATTTCAGCAAAGGATTGCTCTACGGCAGGTTATAAATGAATAGTGTTAAAGGAGACTTCGTGAAGTATTTAATTCCATTTTTACTGTTTGCTGGTTTAACTTTGCAAAGTGTTTCAGCAAAGGGAAAGCGGCGTGAGGCATTTAAAGAACTTAGGCAAGATCGTCAATCTGATAGACAAGACTTTCGACAAGAAAGAAGAGAGAATCGACAAGCCTATAAAGATGGTGAGTATGATTCAAGATCTGATTATATTTCGGATCAAAGAGAGCTTAGACAGGGATATCGTGAAGATAGAGCTGAGAATAGAGATGATCGTCGAGAGCTAAGGGAAAAAAGGCGATCAAAGAGAAGATCATTAGCTAGTGAGTAGGAGAGAAATATGAAAAAAATTCTTCTTATGAGTTTAATTGTGGGGTGTTGTTTTGCTATGGATAAGGAAATCAAATTAAATGATTTAACAGTTGTAGGAAATAAATATCAGTTAAAACATTTTGAAGAAGAAGCTGGATCAAAAAAGATTTGGCTTGAAAAACGAAACGAAGCCTTAAGGGAATTTCATCTCGATCGACTTGAAGGAATACGTGAGCAGCGCCATCCCGCAAGCGGGAGAGTTAAGTAAAAAAAGGAGCTTTAAGAGCGCCTTTTTTATTCTTCGTCTTCTTCTAGATTGTGATAGACCGTAACAACATCATCATCTTCTTCAAGAAGAGTGATGAGCTTATCGAATTGTTTGAGAGTTTCCTCGTCATCAATTGCTTTAGTATTTAATGGAAGTCTCTCGAGAGTCGCTTCTTCTGGTGTAATCCCCATTTCTTCAAGTTTCTTTTGAATAGATCCAAAAGACTCAACAGGACCAGAAACTTCGTAAGCATCATCTTCAAGTTCGATGTCTTCAGCACCCGCGTCGATCATTTCTAGTTCAAATTCGTCTGCATCAGGAACATTCGCTGTCGGTACTGAGTAGATTGCCTTTCTCTCAAAAACAAATTCTAGAGAACCTGTTTGACCTAGAGATCCGCTAACCTTGTTAAAGTAACTTCTTACGTTAGCAACAGTTCTTGTATTATTATCTGTTGAAGTTTCAACGAAAACAGCAACTCCACCTGGTCCATAACCTTCATAGTTGATATCTTCATATCCAACACCGTCTCCACCTTGACCTTTTTTGATGGCACGATCGATATTATCTTTTGGAACATTGAACTTCTTACAGCGATCAACAGCGACCTTTAAAAGAAAGTTTGTTTCAAGATCTCCACTTCCACTTTTTGATGCTAAGAATACATCTTTAAGTGCTCTTGTGAATACTTGCCCTCTCGCTTTATCTGCTGCACCTTTTTTCGCAGCGATCTTTGCCGATTTTCTACCCATTAATGACTCCATGAATATTTAATTTAACGACTAAATATAAGGAAAATAGGGTGTTTTGTAAATAATTGATGCGCTGTGAGGTTAAGCCGCTTTAGAAATTCTTATGGATACAGGATCTTCTGGAAATAATTCAATCTGATTTTCTGGTGTAATAGCTGGTACATGCTCTTCTTGGCTCTCGATAATGGCAATCTCATCTTCTCTAAGAGTAACTGTATTTGAAATGAGTTCTGCGATTCCCATTGAGTCCTTTCGTCCAAAGTTAATGAGGAATGGAAGATAGGATAAATAATTACAGAAGAGATAAGCGATTGATCTTGAAAAAGCCTCCATAAAAGTAAGTTCTCTTTTGTGATCATGCTTGGCACACACTTTTAGTTTTTGTGCCATTTTTCCAAGTGTTCTTCCTTCGTTTAGATAGAGAAAGAAGAAGAAATAAGCGGTATAGAAAATTGGTAGAGTAAGAGCAAAAGTATTTACGTTCATCGCAGCCCATGCACTTGAGTCAAAGAAAGAGAAGTTGCTAATGTACTCTCTCACAAACATACTCCAAGCAATAGAAGCACCTTTGGCTAGAAAAACAATGGCATAAATATCAATAATAAATGCATAAACTCGGCTCTTTAAAAGATTCTTTCGACTAGGTTTCTTTGGTGTTTGTCCGTGTTCAATTGTAGGTAATAGCTTCAAGTTTTCCATCAGATTACATATCGGGCTTTGAAAAACTGGATTAAATATTAATGAGTAAACATCATGATAGGGCAAAAATATCTAGAGCATGTAGCTTGGTTATTCTAAATTATTAATCTAACTTGGCATATCTATTGCTGTAAATAAAAAACTAATAGTTAATTCTTAAGAAAAATCGATATTTAGGGGTAGTTAACTGTTTAATTTTTGTACATATATTCATTTTTGAGGGGGAATGATGAGTTTTAAATTAGAAACAAAGCAAAACTGGGGAAATTCTTTTGTGATTAAACCAGCTACTAAAAATTGTGTTGAAGTCGTAAATAAAGGTGAAACCGCAATTATAGGAATTAGTCCGTTCAATAGTTATTTTTCAGAGGAGAACATTAAGTTTCTTTGTCATTGGGCAGACACTAGCTTCCAAGACTTTTACTTATTCATTCCTGACGTACCTTCCAAATATACATTAATGGCTATGGCATATGATGAAAATAAAGCTGAAAAGAAAGCTAAGAAGCAAGGTCGTTGGTACAATAACAAAGCAAGAAAGGCTTTAGAGACTTTAGGCTACTCTGATGAGAAAATTCTAAATTGGAATACTCTTGATAAAATAGATCGTTTTCACTTTCATTTAAAGAAATACAAAAATATGTTTAATACTAATTCTTATTTTAGAGAGAACTGTCTAAGGGCTGCAAATTGGGTCTTGAAAGGGAAAACTGAAATAACTTCTGAGAAGTTAGAAATTGCTGCTGAATACTTTTTAGCAGAGCTACCATTGATCTTTAATAGTAATGAA
>CAWUIU010000229.1:0-5896 GCA_963922285.1 uncultured Oligoflexia bacterium
GATGATCTCTATTGCTCTTTTATCTCTTTGTACAATTTTAGGCAGGCAATCGAAAAAATTTCTATAAAAATATTTACGATATTTAAACAGTTTTGGTCCTTTGGCAAATAGTGATAAGTTAGGTTTGGGAAAAGTGTACCCATCACCAAGAAGGTCCCATAATTTTTCTTCGAGTTCGTAAATTTCATCGATAAAATCATCAATGTTTATATTTAATTTTTGAACAAATTCTCGTTTGAATTTTTCAAGTTCTCCATGGAAAATAAAATTAAACTGTGGATGGTGAACAATAATACCTTTCTTTTGCCTTTTCGTGCTTAGTTTAAGTTTTGTTTTATTCATGACTAGATTAAAAGGACGACCTGATTTTAGGCCGCTCAAAGTTGTCGCACCGACATCATAGAAGCCTTCTTTTCTTTTAAAGTAACTTGCACAGCCTCCTGTATAGTAATGAGAATCAATTAATAGGACCTCATGTCCTTTGGTACAAAGAAGTGCTGCCGTCGTTAGACCTCCCATTCCTGCTCCTATTACCACGAAATCATAGACAATTGTTTCAGTTTTGTTTTTCATTACTAAATTCTATCAACACTGAGATAATTATGCGCTATACTAAAGTTAGATAAAGGACTGAAGTTATGGAAATTACGAGAGAAGATTTAAATGATATGGAGAAGCGTTATCGAGCCAAACTTATCAACTCCTTAAGCGGGTTCAAATCAGTTGGTTTAATTGGTAGTGTCGATAAAGAGGGGAAAGACAATCTTGCGATATTTTCTTCTGGTTTTCATCTTGGAGCTGATCCTGCACTAATGGGTATTATCATTAGACCAGCTAGTGTTCCAAGACATACTTATGAAAATATTTTAGAAACAAAATTCTATACGTTCAATCATATTAATGAAAATATTGTAAAAGAGGCTCATCAAACATCTGCCCGTTATGATCGAGAGCAAAGTGAATTTGATATCGCAAATCTTAATAGAGAGTATTTAAACAATTCAAAAGTTCCATTTGTGAAAGAGTCCCGTTTAAAGTTCCTGCTAAACTATCGTGAACATCATGAACTTAAGATCAATAATACGATCATGGTCATTGGTGAAATTGTTTATATAAATTGTGAAGATAAAGTATTACGAGAGGATGGTAGTTTAAATATCGAAAACTCTGGTTCATTGACGACATCAGGCTTAGACTGCTATCATCGTACTGAAGAAGTCGTAAGACTTAGTTATGCAAAAACTGATAAAGAGTTAGAAGAAATTTAACCATTTACAATTTTTTCAAATTGTGGTTTCAAATTAGGAAACTCTTTCGTGGCATTGTCAAGAAACTCTTGAATCGTTGCTGAGTTAAGTCCTAGTTCTACAGCTCGATTAAGTATTACTTCAAATATTTCAGGTGAAGATAATCCTTCTTTTAGTGCATCCTGTGCATTTTTTAGAGACTCTGATGGCGTAAGTTGGGAATCATCTGCTAAAACTTCTAGAACTTTTATCGTTTTGTTTTTAGGAAATTTTGCTTTAGCTTTATCCATAATGTGATTTATGAGCCTTTCATTCTTGGCCAAAATCAAAGTATTGATAAGAGAGGCAAAGACTAGGGGTTTATCATCACAAATTGAAGAAGCTTCATCCATTAAGCTAAACGCTCTTTCGAGAATCTCAGGGTTTATTTCTTCACCGTCTTTGTACTTGTCTTGAATGATTTTTTTTCCATAAATTGTTAAAGATGCGGCAATGTAATTCTTCATATCATTATCTGGCTCTTCAACATTTTTATAAGCCTGATGGTAATCGAGGATATCATCATATTGTGCTGTTGCTACTGATACCCAGGCTAGATCTGGAATCATTTCAGGGTTTACTGGAAATGTTTCAGATAGCTTTTTTGAAATTTGGTATGCGCGGTTTCTATCTTTAGTTTGAATAAATATATTAAAAAGTTCTTTGAGGGAAGGGTAGTACTCACTATTTATTCTTGTACTAAGCTCAAAGCACTCTCTCGCTTTTTCTAAAGATTTGTCTTGCAGATAGATCAAGCCTTCGAGATAGAGAGCTTCGAAAGGCTTTGGATCTGCTTTCTTCGCTTTATTCAAAAAACTCAAAGCCTTGTCTAAATCAAAGAGCATGTGCTCCCTTGCCGCTTCCACAAGTACCTTATAATCACTTGGAGCAGATTTTGGTATAATCGTCTTTAGAAATTCACTTTGCAAGGAGGTTACGGTAAATGGCATTATTACGAGTGTATCAATTTCAGATTGTGCTAGTTTTGTTATTGCATCAACTGAATCATTTTCTGACAGAAGAACAAAACCATTATCAAGACGGTTAGGCTGCTGCTTAATGTGCAACTCTAAAAGCTCCTTATAATTGCCATCCTCTGCTTTATCCACAGTAATAACATAGTTAGGCATATTATTTTTAAGGATATCAATAGCCATTTCCATGTTTCTAGCAAATTTTATATTCTTTCTAGGAACAGCAGTTCTCTTAAGCATTTGTTCGATGGCCGTCTTTCCTGCAACCGTGGGTTCAACAACCAAAAAGTGCTTATTCTTTAGATATGCTTTAATGAGTGCTTGAGCTTTAGCGTCCATCTACTTATTAAGTCCTATATTTCCAAAATAGTTCACTAACCTGATCTTGTTTTGTATCAATGTTTTTTATAATACCTTGCCAGTATTCCATGACTTTGTCGGTAATTTTCAAAGTGACTTCAGTTATACTATCATCAATTGAAAAAAGTTCAGTAACTGTTCCATGTAGTGTAATACACTTCATAACACTTCTATCTTTAGGAATGCGCTTCATATTTCTGAGTTGTTTATCATTTTGGAAAATGAAGAGAAATAAGTGATGACCAATAGTGCAAGTATTTGGTGGAATCAAAAGCGTGACTTGATTCTCTTCAGCTAGAACAAGTTTAATGTCTTTGTAGCGAATACACTCTACATTACTTGTTTCGTTAACAAAGATAACCTGCGATTGGGTAAGGCTTTTTGTTACAAGAGTGATGGATTTTTCATTTACAGTCACAGATATTCCAAAAAGTTAAAGTACAAAAGGATTTTATTTTAAAACTTCAAAAAATCAAGTCTTTGGGCGCATTAGTTACATTTAATTTAAATTTGACTTAATTAAATAGTCCTTGATCGAAATACTCAGTGTCTTGGTTCTGTTACTATCGGATTTATTTTCTTTTCCTGCATAAATGTATTGACGAGTGGAATAACTGCTCATTAAAATATTTTACATTAACAACAAATTACGGAGTTATTATGGCAAAGAAAAAAGCTACAAAGAAAAAAGCTGCGAAGAAAACAGCAAAGAAAACTGCAAAGAAAAAAGAAATGCTATTAGTTGGATCAAAAACTAAAGAAGCTCTTAAAGGTAAGGGATTCAACGTTTCTGCAGATACTTTAGATGCAATGAATGAGTATGTTTACTGGTTAGTAGATCAAGCTCAAAAAAGATGTGAGGCAAATGGTAGAAAGACTATCAGACCTTACGACATCATGGCTTAATCTATTATTTGAATATAGCTTATATAAAGGAAGAGGAGCTTTTGCTCCTCTTTTTTATTCTTATGAATCGATGAGATGTTCTGTTTGGCCGCCACTTTCCATATTCTTTAGAGTGTAGGAGCCTTTGCTAATTTCCTCTTCTCCAAGAAAAATAACGCTCTTGACGCCTCTTTTATTGGCGTAATTCATTTGTTTCTTCATTTTTGCAGAGCTTGGATAGATCTCAACCGAGTGACCCTTGTCCATTAACTTCGCAGCTAGTCCAAGGTAATGTTCATTGTGTTTTTGGTTAAAGTTAATAATCATATAATCGAGGGAAGTTTCAATATTTGAGAAGAGATCTCTCATTTCCATTAAGTCATATATTCTATCAGCTCCAAAAGAGATACCAATTCCTGTCATGTCTTTGAGGCCAAAGACTGAGGTTAGGTCATCATATCTCCCTCCTGCACCAATGGAGCCAATGGAGCCATCATTAGGCTTAGCTTCAAAAATACATCCTGTGTAGTAGTCTAGTCCTCTGGCAAGAGTCGGGTCAAAGTCGAGTGTATCAACTCCTACTTTTTCTACTAATTTAAGAAGAGTACTTACTTCTGATATTCCTGCCATTCCTATCTGATCATCGGTAAGAATATTTTGCAATTTATCGAGTTTGTCTTCATTTGATCCAGTTAATGAGAACAAAGGTCTTAGGTAGTTTAATTGATCTTCATTAAAATTCTTTTCACTTAACTCGTTTAAGACTTTCTCTGGCCCAATCTTGTCGAGTTTATCAATTGCGATTGTTAGGTCTGTCAGACGATCTTTAGCGTTCATTTGATTTGCTAGACCTTGAAGAATCTTTCGATTGTTAAGCTTAATCGAAATATCTTTTAGGCCTAGCTCTTTAAAAGCTTTATCAAAGATTTGCATTAATTCGACTTCATTTAAAATTGAGTCTGAACCAATAATATCGGCATCACATTGATAAAACTCACGATAGCGTCCTTTTTGAGGACGATCAGCTCTCCATACAGGAGCAATTTGATAGCGCTTAAATGGAAATGCTAAGTCATTTTGATTTGCACTGACAAACCTCGCAAAGGGGACTGTTAAATCATAGCGCAGGCCTCTTTCGGAAACTTTTCTTGTAATAGTTGAAAGTTCCTTATTTTCAAATTCTGAAGATTGGACTTTTTTTAAGTAGTCACCATTATTGAGAATTTTGAAAAGGAGTTGATCTCCTTCCTCTCCATACTTTCCTGTAAGTACATCTAGCTTCTCCACACAAGGTGTTTCGATTTTTAAAAAGCCATGAGCTTTAAAGCTTTTTTCAATTGTATCAAAAATGAAATCTCTTCTTTTCATTTGTAGTGGAGCAAAATCTCTTGTTCCCTTGGCATTTTGTGGTTTTATCTGACTCACTGCAATCTCCTGAATTTACGCTCTATGCTATCAAAAGAATGTCTACTTTGTATAGAGAGCTCTTGTCGATTAGTTACCACTTCAATAGACTAATATAAAAAAAGGCTAGGTCTTGAAGTATATATTTCTTATTTTCACATTTATATTTTTTATCTCATGTGCAACTGCTCCATTATTACCAAATTATAAAATTATTGAAGGGAAGATTCACCCAGGACAAACCAAGCGCCTTTCGATTAAGCTAAAAGATATTGATAAAGAATATATTTTAAAATGTAATGGTAAAGAAATTGGTTACCAACGCTTTGAGAATAATTTAGTTGCTTTTGTGTCTGCCGAATATAAGTTTTTAGAAAAGCATAAAAATCCGCGAATTGAATGCTTTTTAGAAGCGAAGTATGGCGATAAGTTATTTTCTTTCCATGTTTATGGATTAAATGTCGTCGAATATAATTACCGAACAACTCGTTTAACTGTGCCAAAAAAATATACCAAACTTAGTGATGAAGACCTTATGCGCTGGAAAGGTGATGTTAAGGTTTTAAATGAAGTTTACAAGCCATTTATTCGTCCTTTAAAATCGAAGATTACTGCTCGCTATGGTAACCGCCGTACTTTCAATAATACAACACAAAGCTATCATTCTGGGACTGATTTTCGCGCTCGAACCCCAACTCCAATTCCTAGCGCAAATGATGGACAGGTTGTTTATGCAGGATTTCTGCTCTTTAATGGGGGAACAGTTATCGTTGATCACGGTATGGGAATTTTAACGATGTACTGTCATTTCTCAAAAGTGAGTGTTGATAAAGGTGATATGGTCAAGCAAGGCGAAGTTCTTGGACTGTCAGGAAATACCGGGCGCTCTAATGCGCCACACTTGCACTGGGGAGTGAAAGTTTCGGGCAACTGGGTTGATGGTCTTCATTTTTTAGATGAGCAGTTTAATGCGTTAGTTTCTGATTA
>CAWUIU010000230.1:0-5888 GCA_963922285.1 uncultured Oligoflexia bacterium
ATCTCTTTTGAAATGCCTTACTCCTTCCCTGATCGATTACAGACAAAAGAACATCCCTACCATCACCTCTAGAAATTGTACTTGCTGGACGATCCAACCAATTCTTAGTCCAGTTAAACATCATAGAAACGTAATCCCTAATAGTAGCCTCATCGTACTTCTTATCTAGAAAAAGAGACTCCTTAGCGTATGACTCCCACTTATATATAACCATTCTCCAAGTTAGCCCGTGCCCCTCTTCTCTAGCAACCTTAAGAGAAATTTCTTTAATGAGTTGTTTTTCTTTTCGCATTGCTTCCGCTCGTGAACTAAGTCCAACGATTCTCTTTTGTTTACGAATATGAGGCAGGCGTTTACTGCGAATATTAACGTAAACATCGTAAGATTTTTCTCCATTTAAGTTAACTTGCTCCGTAATTGCCATACCTCTTATTCTCCTAAAATGATTGTTCTAATAAATGATCAAGCTCAGACTTCTTAAAATAAAGTCGGCCATTCCACTTTCTCTTGATAAGCATCCCCTTACTCACTAAGACCCACATGGCATTCTTAGTCTTATTAAGATAAGCCGCCGCTTCATCAGTTGATAACCAAACCTTAGTAACTTCTTTGATTCTTCCCATAACTCACCTATAAACTTGGAAATCCCACAAGGGTCGCAACAACCTGTTTATATGATTTCTGCTCACCTAGTTTATTTGTGTACTCTTTGACTTCTTCAACTCCTTCAATAAAAACCTTATATCCTTTCTTTAAAAACAGAGGGCACTTCTCTGCCTGACTGCCCCATACTATGACTTTCTTCCAGATAGTCTCCTCATTACCTCCACTTCCGTCACCACCAACGGCAACAGATAACTCACATACAGGTTTTCTATTAGGTGTGTACTTTAACTCTGGTGGTCTTCCCAAACGTCCAATAAATACTTCATTCTTAATATTTTCCATTCTAGTCTCCATTAATTTAAATTAAGCTTCTTTAATAAGTACTCACCTAGCGATAAGTTAGTTCCGTTCTTCTTATTGAATTCGTCTAGGCTTCTTTCAACTTTTTCCATCTCTGATAGTGAACTTTCTTGGATCTTTCCTATGTCTTTTTCATTAAGCTTACTTATTGCATATAAGGCTATTTCTCTAAAACTAATTTCACCACCATGCTTTTTATTATTCGCCTTAATCAAGTACTCCTGAACTAACTCTAAACCTTTTTCATCCTTACTTAAATCCACAAAAAACTTTGTCTGCTCCTTATTTAATTCATACTCGACCTTTACATCCTTAGGTCTTCTTCCTCTTTTCTTCTTATTTACTTCCATATTTTCATTATTTTCTTCTGTCATTTTTAACTATTCTCCATAATTAATTTTTATCCCATCTTCGCCCCATTTATTTACCTTTGAATCCGTAGTTATTAGCTATTATTGACCACACCATCGAAACTCGTGGAGAGGGGGTGGTCAAAAATCGCGTTAGATAACTATCTGATTCAACTAGAGAAATCTAAATGGGGCGAAGGTGGGTATAAATTTAGATAAACTCTGTAAATACTCAGTGTAAACCACCTCATCTACTCACCTCCAAAGACTTCTTCAAAGCTCTTCTCTTCTGATTTGAAGTAGCAATTTGAATCTTCAAAACTAAATTTTGTTGGAGTAAGTTCGGTATCCAAAAGTAAAATTATCTTTCTCGTCACTTCACTATTCATTGATTCTAAGATCTTTTTATAAGATCTAAATACTGCTTCTTTGTTAAGAATATAAAGGACATAAGAATAATGCACACAATTTGAATACTTGATAACTTTGTCATATAAACGAGATTTACTTTTTTGATGAAGTTCTACCTCTATGGCCAATGAATATTCTTTACCATTCTTTTGACCAAAGATAAGTCCATCTGGTTCGACATCTAACCCGCGTCCAAAACACTGTACTTGACCCGTCTTAAAATTCTTATACTCGATCAATTTTGTTACAACATTTGTCGCGATTAGATCATGATTTAAACTATCCTCTGATTCATCGAAATTAATTCCATAAGGACAAACTGCTGAACCTTTGCTTGTTAGAGTAATAAACTTCTTTCTCTTATTTCCAAGTATTGATCTAACTAAGCCTTCTGATTCCAGTTTCTTTATTTTTCGACAAAACATTTGATATGAAATATTAAAGTTCTTCCTTTCATAAAGTCCTCTCATTGGTATTATTTTCCAGCGACTAATTTCTGAAAGAATATCTATATAGCTATCAATTAGAACAAAGCTACTCATTATAATATCTCCTCTGGTGCAACAATTACTTCTTGAGTGATATTCTTTTTCCTAGCTATTAGGTTGTTATACTCAAAGAACCTAATGTTCTTATCAATAGTATCTTGATCAATATATTTCACATTCATAAGATCTATTCTTGTAGGTTGTTGTCTAAACAAGATACATTGGCCCACATCTAAGTTCTTAATGATATTTGGATGGACTAGAAGTTCCTCTACATTTCTTTGAGACCCCATAGATTGCTCTTGGTCGTCTTCAACCCTAACAGTCTTTTTAATAGATTCAATAGTACCAATAGAAGTCGATATTAATTCCGCCGCATCTTGCATTCTTTGCTTCATCACATACCAATTTAAAGAGTTCTCAAAGACTTGTTGGCAGAGTTCAGGACTTATTTTATTTATGTCACTAGAGGTTTGAAACGCAGATGTAATTTCAACCTTTGCTCCACGACACTTGTTAAGAATTTCAATAAATTCATCAGTAATGACGGCTGAAAGCTCATCAATATATAGTCCCAATGGGTTTATATTAGCCTTATTCTTTGCCATAATATTTCTATACGTATTGTAGACAGAGTAATTAAGATCTCCTAAGAAAAGTTTCCCTATAGCCCTAGCTGTCTCTGCGTATCCAAGAACTGATAACCCAACATAAATACATTTGTTTTCTGCTCGCAATTTTGAAAAGCTAAAAGCATCATTTCCATGCAAAAGTTCCCCAAAGTCAGAATCTATGATATTTTCTAATTTTGTTAATAGTGACCCTATCTCAGGCTTATTAAGTTTCTTATCCTCATCTTTAGATTTACACAGCTCAATAAGCTCGTCGTACATACTTTTGATACTGACTGTCTTTCCATTCTCCTTAAGGGATTTAACAGCTTTCCTAAGAGCTTGTTGACACTTATTAGCATAGAATTCT
Source organism: uncultured Oligoflexia bacterium (assembly GCA_963922285.1). GTDB lineage: Bacteria > Bdellovibrionota > Bacteriovoracia > Bacteriovoracales > Bacteriovoracaceae > Halobacteriovorax_A. Next base: position 3,197 of record CAWUIU010000230.1, read on the forward strand.
TCTGACCAAGTGAAGCTTTTAAAGATCCTATCTGTAATATGGTTTACTGATCCCTCAATTACTGGATTAAGCTTTATCTTTCCCTGTCCTTGATAGTGTTCTGAAAAAATCAAATATTCTCGATTATTCATTCTACAAAGATCAATGAATCTTTCGAGAGACTCATTATCGGCCTTTGGATCAATGTATATGATCGGTTTTCCCTCTCTCATATCATCAAACATTAGGCTATCTAATAAAACTGACTTACCTGACCCGCTGGCTCCTACAACTACAGAGTGTTTCGTTTTATTTATATCGTTACCTGTTATCTCTCTCTTACTTGTAACGGAGTAACCAATTGAATCAAAGTTTGTCGTTGAAGACTTCTTTAAAAGATCATCTCTCTCGATTTTTACTATTTCCTCACCTCTATAGTTAATCGCTTTCTCAATTCCTATCGTTAGTATCTTCGCTAGGCCTTCAATTCCTTTCGTGATTAAAATTGTCATTAGATCAACAAGTGGAAGCATAAAGTCACCAAGACTCGCTTCATTTCTCTTCTTTTTATTCATTCTTATCCCCCTCTAAGCTTTCATAAGAGTGCTCATAAATTTGAAAAGGTGGAATATAGAATGTCTTATTACCTTTATTTAAATATCTCTCCTTAGACTGATACTTGATCACATATTGCTTTTTAATTTTTCCTTTTAGCTGAGGTGGTAGCTCTTTAACTGGTGTTTTATATGTCTCCTCTTTACTTAGATTTGCATCAATTCTTAGATTATCTAAATCTAACTCTAGTGAACCAGAGTCAATAGCATCTTGGGGATCTAAAAGGTGATTCAGCTTTTTATTCCTTGGATCTTCTTCATAAAGACTATATCCAGCTAATGCAGCAACTCCAGCACCAACTAATCCAAATATGGCTGCATTTACGCCACGACTAGGCTTATCAGGACTTAATAAATAGCCAGCTGAAGCTCCGGCCATTGCACCACTTAAAGAGCTGTAAACAACAGTTTTCTTTAAGGTCGAGCAGGATGTAAGTAATATTGACAAAGTTATTATTGAGACGACTTTTTTCATAATTTCACCCCCTTTTGAAAAAATATGAAAACTTCTTTCCCAGAATTAACGAGAGCAATTTGCAGATTTTTCTCGCTGGATTCCTTAATTTTAGAGTTAGCGTTACTTGCTACTCCCATAAGACCTGAAAGAACTTGATTTTTGCCATTCTTTCTTTCGACTTCTCCAAATGGTGTGACTAACCTATCTTTTGTGGTACTCAATATTCCTTCGAAAAATGAAGCAAAGCTACTTGTTAAAAACTCTTTTTCAGATCCATCATAAAATTGATCTGAAATAACTCCTTCAGCTCCATCCAAATCCCATAATTCAGCCTCAACTTGATATTCATTCTCTTCAGTGACTACTAAATCACATTTCCCCTGAACTCTTTTCCCAAAACTTAATCCAAGACAACGAACTTCAGCTTGATCGAAGTACTCATTTTCATGAACTTTAATGACTAAGGTTGTCGTTTTTCTATTAGTTGCTATTACTGAATTTAAAAGCGTTCCTTTAATTCGAGTCAAAGACTTTAATTGTTCTTCTGACTTCTTAACAATTACTCTCTTTTCATTACTTTTGAGAATTTTGTTTATATTTGTGTCACTAGCCCTAATCTGCTCAAGTAACTTGTCCACCTTAGATTTACTTTTCTTCTTAATAGTTCTCCTAGGAGCTGATTTTCTTACCTTGACTTCATCTTTAAACTGGTAACTGTAGCTCTGGTTTAAGGAGCTAAATCCTGCATAACTATTGATAGAGAACAATACTAATATCCATTTCATAAAACTCTACCCTTGTAATAAATCATCTTTGAGTTAATCCACACAGGAGGGCCTTTAGAAATAAACTTTCTCTTGCTAATGACTAAATCGTTAACTTTTAACTTGGAATTCGACTTATTAATGACTAATAAAGACTTTGGACACTCAAACAACTGAAAGTCTTTACTTTCTTTTAACAGAGAATAAAGCCTACAAGGCTCAGCTTCCTTTATTTCAATATCCTTATTAGATAGAGTTTCGCTATACTTAATATTAAAGTGATGTTTGTTATTCTTACCAAAGACGATGAAGTTTCTATCAATATCAGTCCTTTTTGGTTCAAACACCAAACTTCTTTTCTTATTTAGCTCATAGATTTTAAAGTCTTGCTCTTGTCCTCCAACATAGTCATAAACCCTGTCACTAAAAGTAACTGCCGTTAAGTGAGTTAATGATAAGAAAATCGTAAATATCTGTTCTTTAAAGATGTAATAAATCATAACTGATACCTCGAATCCACTTTGTCCTCTTTAATATCAACAATTTTATAAAGATGAGAAAAATGAATACTCTTATCTAGAGAGACGTTATATCTACGAACACCTTTTGAATCTTTTGTAAAAACATCACAATTATAATTGTCATTCACTTTTACAAGGTGAATTTTATCTATTTTAAATTTCATTTCCTTTAAATCCTTTATAACTTTCGATCCAATAAGTTCATGCCTTGGATTATTATCAAAAACACTATTCATACCTTGATAACAGGCTTCAAATGTTTTTAGAGCGACAGGCCTTCTCTCTCCTTTGAGAACCCAGATCTCTACTCCTAAAATTGTTAGGTTTGCTAATACTCCCATTATTGCTATTAAGATT
>CAWUIU010000231.1:0-5881 GCA_963922285.1 uncultured Oligoflexia bacterium
AGTTTCAAAAACTACTCCTAGAAAAGTTAAGGACCTTATTGCCAACTCCCGAGCAAAAGCAGTTGCAAAAAGAAAACAGCTCCAGCAAAAACTTAAAGCAAATATCCAACAGTCAAAGGACTGGTCTAAAAAAAAGATTTCTGAGACAAAGCAAATAGTGGAATCCACGAAGAAAAAAGCGATCGTTAAAGTTAATGAGGCAAAGGGCTATGACTGGAAAAGCTTAAATGCATCAAAAATTATCGCTATTCTAACCACCTTGCTAACACCACTTATCTCGAAAGCAAAACTTTGGACAAACTCAGTAAAGCCTTCCACAATTCTTGGAACAACTGTTACAACGATGGCGATTGGCCTATCCTCCATCACCATATATCAACAGACACAAGAAATAAGTGAAAAAGTGAATAAAGCAGCAGGTCGGGAACCAGCAAGTACTTCTGATACAATGAATAGAGAAGCCTGGAAGAGGTCTCAATTTCGAAATTTTAATGATCGAGTCTTAAAAGTAAGCTCAGTTTCGATGCCAATCTATATTTCTAACAGAAAAGGTATGCAATCGATTAAAATAGACTTCACTTTTGTTTCATCAAATCGATATATTTCAAAATATTTTAAAAAAATAGAAAATGAATATACACTGAGAGATCGAATCAATAAGACCGTAGAGCCCGTAATACCTTCATTTCCAATGGAACCTGAAGGGAAACGAATTTTAAAAGTTAAGATCAAATCAGAAATGAATAAACTTTTAAAAGACAGGGGGATTGAGGGTAAAATTGATGAAGTCTTTATCGATTCAATTCTCAATGGCTAAAGCTAACAGGCAGTGTTTTCAACAGTTCTCTTAACTGTATTATAACTTATTCCCAATACATTTGCCGTTAGTGTTGTATCTTCATTAAACTTAAAATAAGTTCTTCTTATATAATCACACTTTATTCTCTTTAAAGACATGCTTTCACTTTTACAAAGACTACCGACCTCTAAATTAATCATATTTAAATCATCTTCACTTATCTTTAAAAATTTAGATTTTGATGTATAAAGCTTTCTTGTTAGGTGTCCTTTAAGCTGTCTGTAGTTTCCTGGCCATTTTTGCTTTGTAAGAAATTTCTTTAATTTATCACAAAGAATGACTTCCTTATCCTTTTCAAATTCTTCCAAAAAGATACTGATTAAAGCCTTATTTTCTCTTAAGCTTGGTAAAAACATTTGAAAGCCACTTGATATACGATAATAAAAATCTTTTCGAAAATCTCCCCTCGAAACAAGACTTACTAAACTTTGCCCAGAGGCAAAAATTAATTGAAGATCACCCTTTTCTTCCTTGGTTGCTCCTACAGGTCGATAAGTCAATCCGTCTAAAAACAGTAGTAATTTAACCTGCATTTCCAAACTTAGAGAATCGATCTCATCTAAAAAAAGAGTTCCACGATTTGCTTGCTTGATTGCACCATCTTTATCAAAATTGGCTCCTGTAAAAGCTCCTTTTACATAGCCAAATAATTCAGACTCAACTAAATTTTGATTTAAAGCAGATATGTTAAGATGAACAAAGTCTCCTGTGACCCCGCTCATTTCATGAACTTTTCGGGCTAGTCTTGTCTTTCCTGATCCTGTCTCACCTTCAATCAGTAAACTCATATGCCTTAAGTCTTCAAACTTAAAATTAATTTGCTCATTCATATAGTTAAAATGACTCTCCGGTCTTATAAATTTAAGTTTATTATAGCCAATATAGACAGTATCACTTTTATTAATAAAACTTTTGAAGACAAGTGAACCATTAAGTTCAAATGGTTCACCACTTAAGCTCTCCATCAAATAGTGTGAATTATCGATTAACCGAAGTGAAAACTTAGAATCATGCCCCTTAACGCCAGGCAAATGAATTTCTTTTGAATCAACACTCAGACACGAAACCTGCGATAGATTGATCTCATAAAATCTGAAGTTTAATTTTAGTCTTTTTTTTCGACCAAATAGTGGAAATATTTCAACATACTGCCCTAAATTTGCTAATTGGTCTTGTAGATTTAAGTCTAAATTTGCTATTGATATACCCATAATTACCTCCCGCTATAAAATAACGAAAGGCCATAGATTATGACACTGAAAATACATCGCGCTTCAACTAATTTCATATATGGAATAACAGATCCTAAACAAATCGAAGAATTCTTAACTCAGGAAAAGAGAATTGGTGTAAGTTTTATAGGACGCAGTAATGTGGGTAAGTCGTCTTCAATTAATACTCTCTTTGGTAGAGGAACAGCACAAACTTCGAAGACACCGGGAAGAACACGTCAAATAAATGTTTTCGAATTTACTTTGGAGTCTGAAGGAAGAGAAATTCAAAACAAAGAAAAGTTTTACCTCTTTGATCTTCCAGGTTATGGACATGCAAGTGTCTCAAGAGAGATGCAAGCAGAGTGGCAAAAACTCATGGATACTTTCTTTCGTAATGCAGGCAATAATATTCTCATGCTCAATCTAAAAGATGCAAGGCACCCAAATCAAAAAAGTGACCTGATGTTTAAAGACTACTTAAATAACTTCCATTTTGATGTTTATCTTGTATTCAATAAGCTTGATAAGCTCAAAAAACAAAAAGAAAGAGCAGCTCTAGAAAAACTCAAGCCACAGATTTATAAAGATTATAAGCATGCGAAACAGATATACTATATCTCAGCGGAATCAGGAAAAGGTATTGATCAATTGGAGAGATCAGTTGTTGATACTCTGTTATTCTATGAAGAAATAGCTAACAAAGAACAAGATCTATAGTTGACTTGAATTATCTTTTTTAACCTCTTGAACTTCATTCTCTATATGCATAAGGTCTTTTTTGCACTTTTCTATATCTTTTAAAAGTTCATCTACTTTTGGATTTTCCCATTCTAGAAGACCAGCATTTAAGTGCTTTGCTGCTAACTTACCAAGTTCTTGATAATGCTCATGAAGGTCGGAGTTTGTCTGAGTTGCAGTAATCATTTTCTTACCAATAAGTGTAGCTTTGGTAATCTCATCCTGACAATCTCTCATAATTTTCTTGAATTTCTTCTGCCATTCATTACTTTGCATAACTTACCCCTTTAAATATCAAGTATACCGCTAGGAAATACTGCATTCAAGGGAAACCTTGCACTCTTGAAGCTCTTAAAATCTCTGGTAAAATCTAAATAATACAACAACTTACAAACGAGACCACATACAAGGAACAAAGTTGATACGAAACCTAAGTAAGGCCGACAAAGAATTAATAAATAATGTGGCTGATCAACTACAAAGACACTACGGCTTAAGAGAGGACCCTTGGGGCTTATCGATTAAAAGTTCTAAAAAGGCTCTCAAAAAAATTTATCCTTTATACAAACATTACTTTCGAACACGAGTTTTTGGAAAAGAAAATGTCGAAAATAAACAGTATATGGTGGTTGCAAACCATGGTGGTCAAATAGCTATTGATGGACTCTTAATAGGAACTGCTTTTGCAACAGAAATGGAGCATCCTAGAATTCTAAGAGCAATGGTAGAAAGGTTTTTCACGAATATTCCATTTATCAATAAGTGGGCTAGTGAATGTGGAGCCGTTTTAGGTGATCGTGAGAATTGTTTAAATCTTCTTGAAAGAGGTGAATCTCTTCTCATCTTTCCTGAAGGAGTAAGAGGTGTAGCCAAGAATACACAAGACTTCTATCATGTTCAAGAATTCACACGTGGTTTTTATCGTATGGCCATTAAGAGTGGTGTTGAAATACTTCCTGTTGCAGTTATTGGCCAAGAGGAAGTTTTCCCCTATGTTTATCAAGCAAAGTGGCTTGCAAAAAGACTAGGATTACCTGCTTTACCCATTAGTGCCAACTATGTTCCACTTCCAAGTCCAGTAGATATCTATATAAGTGAACCAATAAAGATTCCTGAACACTTTACAAATCATCACATTGATGACGAGATTGATCCATTTATTGAAGATATTGAGGCGACAATTCAGGCTATGATCGATGAAGGACTAAAGAAGAGAAGAGAATTTTGGCCATTTGTTCAAAAGGATAACAAATGAGAATTTTGATCATTGGTGCAGCTGGTGGCCTCGCAAATATCTTATGTGGGCTAATCCAACAAAAATATCCGCAAGCACAAATTGTTGGTGTCGATTCAAGGTATATCAAAAATAAGATACCAAACAAAAACTTCACCTTCAAAAGAATGAGATATACGAGAAGTCATTTTGAAAAACTTTTTAGAGAACAGAGTTTTGATATTGTCTTTCATTTAGGGAGAATGAGCCATCTAAGAGCTTCTGCACAAGACATGATTCAAAGACTTAATCAAAATCTTATTGGCACAAATAAAATACTCGAATTATCCTTAAGTAGTGGTGTAAAAAAAATTATCATCATGAGTACGCACCATGTTTATGGAGCTCTTTCTGACAACCCTGTCTTTTTAAAAGAAGACTCTCCTTTACGAGCAAGTATAAAGTATCCGGAATTAAGAGATGTTACTGAAATGGATAGTCTCTGCACTAATTGGATGTATCGATATAAGGATGAGATTTCTACAATTGTCTTTAGAGCCTGTAATATCATAGGTCCACAAATCAACAACTCAATTAGTCAATATTTACGTTCTGACTATGCTCCTATACCGATAGACTTTAATCCAATGTTTCAATTTATTCATGAACTGGATATGGCCACGATACTCTGTCGGTCCATAAATGATATTGAAACAGGTGTTTATAATATTGCTCCAGATGAAACCATATCACTTACTCAGGCCAAGAAACTTACAAGTAAAAAGCAAATACACTTTCCAGTGAGTCTTATTAGTCCACTTGCAATTGTCATAAAGAAAATATGGAGTTTTCCTGATTATTTACTCGATTACATCAAGTTCTCTTGTATTATCGATAATTCTGAAATAAAGAAACAAATTCCAGATCATCAAAATCGATATACAACAGAGGAAGCTTTAAAACTTCTTAATTTGTAATTTCTTAAGATTATACTTATCAATATAATTGAAGAACAAATTTTTCATATCCTCATCAGACTTCAGTTTTATTTGCTCTTCATCAGCTTCAGTCATAAACCTCAGTAGCTTTGGACATCCATCCTCTACAAGCACATAGCAAGATTCATCTCGAGTTCGTCCATTAAGACAAATACAAAAATTTTGATCACTCAATAAGTTTCTGAAAAAGAATTTTTCAACTTGTTCATTGAAATTCTCTGGTCCAAGAGTTTTGATATGCAAGTCTTTCTTCTGCATAAAATGTAATGAGTCCTGATCAACGCCCAAGACTGTTCGATATGTATGATTAATAGCATTTGTTGCAGAATTACGTGAGCTAAACTTTCGATATAATCCATCACTTATGGACTCTCGCCCCAAGTGTAACTTAATAACACCATTTTCAAACTTAGGATAAACGACATATGGAAATCTTTTGCGATTTAAACTTCGATTAAATCGGGGACGATGGGTCTTGATTTCATGGCATTCGAGAAGAAGAGCTGATAACTCGCTACCAGTTACTCTGTGTTCAATTCGGCTAATCAAAGACTTTAGTTGTAGATCTTTTTTACGTTTTATATTCGGTCGAAAATGACTTTGAACTCTTTTTTTGATTGAATTACTTTTTCCAACATATAGCAGTTCATTTTCAGCACTATAAAAATAATAAACACCTGCTTTCTCCGGAAGAGAATGATAATCTTCCAGATTCAAGCCAGAAGGAAATGTTATATTCCCGCCCTCTTCGACAATATTTTTATCGATCGCATTTTTCTCAACAGCCAAAATAAGTTTTAGTAACTCTACTGTAGCACTTGCATCACCGAAGGCCCTGTGCCGACCTTCAATATGTATT
>CAWUIU010000232.1:0-5870 GCA_963922285.1 uncultured Oligoflexia bacterium
AAAAGAAAGCTATTTCTTTGTACAAAATGCTGTTTGTACCAATATTTATGCTCATCTAGAAAATCAAACACTAACAGAGAAAAGAATATATAAAACCAAAGGAGTCTGTTCTCGCAACGAAGGCAGCTCCCATCGTCATTTTGAATATATGAATGCATTTACAATGAGTGAAATTGTTATGCTCGGAAATAAAGATGAATGCGAAGATTTTAGAAATAACGCTCTAGAATATGCAAAGAACATTATTAAAGATTTAAAACTAAGCGCTGAAATTGTCGAAGCAAATGACCCTTTTTTTATGGAAGGTGGAAAAAATAAAGGTTATGAGCTACCAGACATTGCCAAATATGAAGTAAGAGCTTTTAAAAACCGGGAAAAGTCTCTCTCATGCATGAGTCTAAATCTCCATGGAACTTTCTTTGGAGAAGGAATGAATATCAAAAACAAGGATGGTAGAAAAATTTGGAGTTCATGTTTTGCCATGGGTCTAGAAAGACTAACATGGGCATTTCTCTTACAACATGGACCTGATTCTCAGAACTGGCCAAAACTAGATGAATAATAAAAAGACTGCATTAATTATTTCAAAAAGCTTTTGGGGGATTGGACTTCAATTTATTTCAGCATATACTATTTTAATCGGCTACCTCAATCTTATTGGCGCAAACTATGATGATATTGGTCTTTTTCACCTACTAACAATTACTGGTATCACATCACCATCTTTTCTGATCGGTCGCTACCCTACTCTTTTCAAAATCAACAAGAAGACTTTTATCATATTAAGTTACCTGCTCGTTGTACCACTTGTTATTCTTTTTCTCTTAAGTCAAAATAGGCCGTCGCTAACACTTGCTCAAATAATTAACTTTAGTTTTGCAAGTATACTTGGCTTCTATCTACCGATAAACTCGAGCTTTATTGAAAACTATCTTGATAAAAAAAATTACAACAATAGCTTTTCAACGATCTATTTCTTTCAGTTTCTTTTTTCAGTACTAGGACTTATCTTTGTTAACTACTATTTTTTACAAGCAAAAGATAAACTAACTTTAGACGATTACTCTATCGTCTTCTTAATATCATCAATTTCATTTTTACTCTCAGCATGTTCTCTACATTTTTTAAAAACGAGTAAGCAACAAGATACGAAAAGAGATCGAATTCTTATTATAGACTTTCTAAGAAGGGAACATCTTTTTATTAGAAATAGAGTCATGCTCTTTTCCACGTACCTAGGAATGTCTTTCTTTGTAAAGATTGGCTTAACAAACAATATTATTTTTCTAACTGATATTGTTTTATTGGCCATCATCATGAAAATTGGTAGTGCTCTATCATTTAAAATATATGGTAAAATTGCAGACAAACATGGATATGGTCCAGTTGTTGCAATTGGTGCTCTAAGTGCCTCTTTTGCACTATTGTTGATAACGATAGAAGCCTATGAAATATTTTTTATTTCTTCATTCCTATTTGGACTCGCAGATAGCTCTCTTATTCTTTCACAAAACAATATTCTTATTAAAAGAGCTAAGTCTCATGAGAGAACATCACAACTGGGCTTAGGAAACTTCTTTATTGGTTTACTTTGTTCACTAATAATTTTTTCTTTTTCAAAAATATTAATGATAGTTTCTTATAAAACATTGATTTTAATGATAATTGCACTGTCATTATTTCCTATTTATCATTTTATTGTTAAGAGAGAAAACTATGAATTTAGTCACTAGCATTAGTCAAAAAGCGGTAAACTCTCTTATACAAGAACCCTGTGTATCTCCACACTATGGCCTTGTAGGTCCAAACAACAATGGTTCTCATTCAGATATGAACTATAAACTTTTTATTAGAAGCGCTCTTTCTCTTGAGGAATACTTTACAGAAATACAGTTCTTAACTCTTAAGAACTATCTGTGTCATGATGAAATGTTATTTGACTGGAGACAAATCGGTATGCAGGCAGAATATAAAATGCTGCAAGCTACAAATGGAATCAATACACATAGAGGATGTATTTTTCTTCATGGTCTCTATATTTTAGCCTATTCCAATTTAAAAAGATATAGTAGTGATGTTGATTTTCATAAAGTTCTCGACTTCATCTCAGAAAACTACTCTCAACTCTTCAAAGACGAACTATGTTTTAATAATAATCGTCTATCTCAAACTTATGGTGAATGGGCTTTTAAAAAATATAAATTAGGTGGAGCACGTAGTACAATCTACAACAATTTCAAAAACCTACGTTATGTACTTAATCTACTTAAGAAAGGTCTCATAAACTTAAGTGATGTGAGAACGTACTTTTTGGCGTATAGTGAAGACACCAACCTCGTCAAAAGAGCAGGTATTGATAATTATTATAAAATTAGAAGATATGCACAAAACATAATTAACAGAACTGCAAATACGTCTTGGAATATCTTAGAAGAGTATATGCTATCAAATGAATATAGCGCTGCTGCTGCCGGAGATATGACAGCATTGACAATTTTTATCTGGAGTTTGCATTTTGATTGAAAGATCTGTCATAAGAAATAAACTCGAACTACATGATCTAGTTGCTAACTACATAGAAGGCATAAACTCCCAAACGATAGTTACTGCTTCTCTAAACATACCAGGTCTGCATAAACATCAATCAAAGCAAGACATCGTTCTGAAATTCATCAAAAAAATTCTTTGTGAAAAATATGATCTTATTTATCTAAATGATATTAACAATACATATGGAAAATACTTAATCTTTGAATGTCTAGAAGATCCACATACACTGAAGGAAAAGTTGATTAAAGAAGAATCAAAATATCCCCATCGACGTATACTGGATTTAGATTGTATCCATAATAAAAAACAAATAAGCCGTCGATCAAGAAAAAGAAAGCAGAGAAGATGCTTCTTGTGTGAAAATGACTCTGACATTTGCATTAGAGAAAAAAATCACTCCTATAGAGAACTAGCAAAAAGAGCAGAATCACTACTAGAAAGTTTTATTAAAGGTGAGGTTTTAAAATGAAAGAATTTTATGAAAGAACAAATATTTTAGAATCGAGAGATACTTATTTAAATGTATATTATGATACGACTTGTGAATATCTACAAGAAATACAATCAAAAACATTAATTGAGAATTTAAAGTTTGCAAGTAAAACAAGTTATTATGCGAACACACCAAACAATGACAACATTCTCAGCTTTAGAACCCTCACGAAAGAGGATTTACTAAACGTTAATGAATTCAAGCACCATGATTATGATAAATTAGTAAAATATAAATTCTTAACAAGTGGCACTACGACAGGCAAATCTTCTGAGCAACCATGGGATGAATGGTCATACATTAAAAACTTTTGCGAAAGCTCAGCCATGGCACTTTCTCACCTCGACCTAGTAGAAGATGGACGTCTCGTAATTATAGCGGCTCATCCAGAGGCAGCGCTAGGACTTTCATATAAATGGGCGTGTGAAACATTGGGCATATCATATGTTTTCGAAACTTCAATGTTTATGGATGACCAACTATATCAAGAAACGCATAAAACAATAGAAACAAAGGGTGTCTCTACAATTGTTGGTGCTCCACAGATAATTTCGCGCTTCATCAGTCAACTAAATAAAAAGAAAAAAAGTCCTAAAAACCTTAACGTAAAACTAATTATCTCTGGAATAGGAAACTTTTTAACAAAAAGACATGTTGAACAATTTATAAATGAATTTGCCCCTGAACTGATTATAGAACAAGCTGGTAAGAATGAGATTTGTCATGCTGTGGGTGGAATACGATATAATAAAGAAAACCCAAACAGCATATGCCCCGAAGGACATGTTCATTATTTTCCGTGGTCAACATATGCTATAACAGTAAAAAAAGAAGATTTTGAAAATGGAAACTTAGTACCCATGAATAACCGGGAAAAAGGTGTACTCTTGATGTCTAGACTAAGCCCAAAAAAGCATGGATGTGTATCATATATAAATGAAGCCGGTGACTATGGAGAGACGATTGGAATTAGTGAAGACGATAATCCTTGCAACTGCGGCACACGACTTCCATCTTTTAAATATTCTGGAAGAATTCACCAGGCAGTTACAACAAGCTTCGGCTTAACAATATTTCCTGAAGAAATCATGATTGCAGTTAATGAAACATCACAAGATCTTGGTATTGATCATAAACTTTCTACTCTAATTAAATGTAAGATGATATATACGACATCAGAAGAAAATGTCGACCATGAAGGCTTTTTCTTTATACTCGGACTTCCTAGTACATTACTAAAGGATAAGAATATAATAGATTCATTTACTAATAAATTTTTAAACAACATGCAATATTTTAATAAATATATTTTAAAGTCATATGATAAAAGAAAACAAAATATAAAAGTTTGTTACATACATGAAGAAGCATTGCCTCACCTTGGAAGAGATAAGCCAAAGTACAAACTGTCTGAACATATCATTGTTAAATCGCAACAAGACCCACTCTTAGAAGTTAGAAAATTACTAAAAACAGAATTAGCTACTAATATCGTCCATATTGGAACATACGATGCATAAAGAAGAAATACTTAAATTCGCGAAAGAAAATTTTGCGTTCTACAAAAACCTATTTAAGAATATTGATGAAAACGCTCAATGGATCGATTATCCACTGTTTGAAAAAGATGAATTTCGAAAGGGCTTCAACAATCTAATAACGAATAAAGGTATATCACCTTGTTACCTTCTAACTACTGGTGGAAGTAGTGCAAAAAAAACTTTTATTCCACTTTCATTTTCTGAAATTAAACAAGAAAGCATATCATTGGGAAATTCATTAAATAAAAACTTTTTTTTCTCAAATAAAGGTCAAGAAATAATTCTTGACTTAACACATGCTGGTAACCTTGGAGGTTCATTTCTTCTCATCTCCAAAGCACTTGAACATGTAAATGCACTAAGTATCCCCTTACTCGGTAATTTTAATGAGCAAATTGCACTTGAAATTGCCAATAACTTTAAAATCACCACTATTATAGGTATCGTTTCTAACGTCGATCGATTTGTTAATCTTTTAAAAAAAGAAAATATTACGATTAACATTAAGCATGCTCTTTTTGCAGGAGAGAAACTATACCCAGACCAAAGAGTTAAATGGCAAGAAACACTAGGAACAAATTCAATCCAGAGCTTCTGTTATGCTTCTGTAGACTGCGGGCTCATTGCCGAGCCCCTTCTTGGTGATGCAACCGACCAATTTAAAGTTCTAAATGAATGCGCTTATTTAGAAATCCTAGACGAAAACGCTATTCCAATTACCAAGAATGGAGTTATCGGTAGTATATATATTACGAATCTTTATCGCAAAACTTTACCGATAATTCGCTATCCCATAGGTGATCAAGGGAGTTGGATTAATTATAGAGAAAACACGTTCAGGCTAGAAAAAAGAAATTCACTATCACTAAAGCTCGGCTCAATAATTTATGAATACAACACTCTCTTTTCACAACTTAAGGAATTTCTCGGCGGTGACTTTAAATTACAACTAATTGCGAATAGAAAAGACTCTTTTCATCTGCTAAATATTAATATTGCCATAGATAACTGCTCATATCAACGAAGAGACATCGCTGATTATCTTGAAACAATTGATGAAAAGAAGTATCGCCTTAATCGAAACGACAATATTTCACTCTCAATTCAACTAATTGACTCCAGGGATCTTATTTATTCTGATCAAAGCGGTAAATTTAAAACTGTAATTGATAAAAGGACAACAAATGATTAAAGAAATCGGATCTAATCTTTCTTACGATTTTAAGATTATTATCCAGGAAAAAAGTGAAAAAAAAATCAACTTTGAGTTTCATAATGTAAAAATC
>CAWUIU010000233.1:0-5866 GCA_963922285.1 uncultured Oligoflexia bacterium
CAAAGACGAAGACTAACTCTAAAAAGAAGTATAATAAAAAAGGCGGCTCTGGCCGCCTTTTTTATTACCAATAAGGAGTATCGATGAGCACACCTAAACTAGAGTTATTTTACTATGATGCATGCCCTTTTTGTGCATTTGTTCTAAGAGAAATTGAAGATCTTAAAATATTAGTCGAAAAGAGAAACATACTTGAAGATCAATCAAATTTGCAAAGATTAATGACAGACACAGGACGTCGAACAGTTCCTTGTCTCTACATTGATAATAAACCAATGTTTGAGTCTCAAGACATAGTGGATTGGCTTATTAACAACAAGTCATCTTTAGAAAAAATAGGATAATAAATGGAAATTCGCGATCCAGTTCATGGCTCAATTCACATCTTAAAAGAGCAAGAGCCAATCATCAAAGCAGCATTTTTTCAGAGACTAAGAAACATAAAACAACTTGGCTTTTCTGAATTTGTATTCCCGGGTGCAACTCACACTCGCTTCATTCACTCAATAGGTGTCATGAATATTGGACATCTTGCCTTTGATAAACTATTTCGCAATCACGAAAAGACAGCAGATATTTTAAGAATTAAAGAAACATTTAAGCTTGCTTGTCTACTACATGATATCGGTCATGCACCATTATCACATTCAACTGAGATTGTTATGCCTCAGTTAAGTGAGTTAGAAATTCCAACAATGTTCTTATCAAAGAATGATCAAGCAAAAGATCGCCAAGCAACTCACGAGGACTACACAATTAAAGCCATTGCTGATAGTTCTTTCGCTGAAAGCTTTAAAAATATTGAAAGTACCTTTGGAGTTGAAAGAAGATATATAGCTGACCTTATAGTTGGTACAACTACTGATCCAGCATACTTTACCCTAAAAGGCGTTAACTATTTCCCACTTCTTCATCAACTTGTTTCAAGTGAACTTGATTGTGACAGAATGGATTACCTACTTAGAGATAGTTATTTTTGTGGTGTAAGTTATGGCTCATACGACCTTGACTGGTTGATCGACAATTTAGAGCCAGCAATTGTTGATGGAAATGCTACTCTAGGCATTTCAGAAAGGGCTGTCGTTACATTTGATGACTTCCTACTTAGTCGTTATCATATGTTTGTCATGGTCTACTTCCATTACCGTGCAGTTTGTCTTGAACAGTTGCTACAAAGATATTTTAGAACGGCTCCGGATGAATATTCTATTCCAGCAAATATTGAAGAATATATTGAACACGACGACTATCATCTCATGAAAGTACTAAGACATTCTGATAATCGCTATGCACAGGCGCTTATTCAAAATAAGACACCACACAAAATTTACGAGTCTTTTAATAGTGACCAACTAATTACACTTGAAAAACTGCAATACTTCTTTGACAAGGAAGACATTGAATACATCCGTTGCTCTTCTTCAGGAAGACTATCGAAGTACTATTCTGCTGATTCGAGCTCTGGAAAAAGCCAGTACACAATGAAGGTTGTGAGAAAACTCGACTCAATTAACCGAGTCGAATACTTTGATATTAATGAAGCAACAGATCTTTTCCAAAAGTTTTCAAAAGCCCATGCAATTAATCGACTTCACTGTGAAGTTGATCAACTAAGTGACGCTCAGAGAAAAGAAATTGATGATATTGTACGCAGTTAATATTATACTTTTTATGTGAATAAAATATCATTCTACGTTTTTCTTATACTGGTCTATCTAGGTATTTCCAAGAGCTTTTCTCCAACAGAAACGGAGACTCCATTTTTAATCAATAAGAATGCATATGATAATTATTTTCAAGGTGCACCTCTAACTGTCATCCTTACTGATTCAATTTCTTCAGGTTTTTTAATTAAAACATATTTACATAAATACAAACTTGTCTATGCCTTTAGGCCTCCACAAGAAATCATGGTTAGAGTTTCAAAAAAATACTGGGAGCAAAACCTAAACAATCATGGTCTTTCACTTTTTAGGCGAAAAGATAATTCTTTAAAGCCTAGCTTTACAGTTGTTCCTCCTGGAACACTGTTTCTAGGAGACCCATCTTACGGCTCTTGGGTAACCACGGATTACGGAGAGAAAGTTTGGGAATTTCATCGTACCTATAAGAATTTTAAAGACATGCTTGGTTGGGTAAAATTTATCCCAAGCTTTGGAACTTATCAAAAGATCAAATCTCATTTAGCCAATCAAATTCCATACAAAGACGAAAATGCTGTCTTTTTCTCATATTATAAGCACAAAAAAGAAGGTACCGGAAAAGTATCTAACTTATGGCTAAACGAGATAAAGCCTGCACTAGAAACATACTTTCGTTTGTTTATAACTGTTCCACCTTGGAAGAAAAAAAAGGAAAATCAAAGTGAATGAATTGTACGATAAACTTATTTTGCGAATTGTCTTCACCTTATTGGTATGTGGAGTTATATTTATTTATCGTCAAGCACACTTAGTCCTCTACCCTTCAATTAAGCATCAGCTTCTGAAAAAGTTTTTTCCTTCTAAAAACTCAACCGACACAATTCACCTTTTTGCTAGGATTATAGGTCTTGGAATTATCTTTTCCAATTTCCAAATTAATCTTTCAAATGGATTTACGATGGCTCTTCTCGGTGTGGTAATTGAATCTTTACTCCTGATCGTATTTTACATTGGTTCTATCTATATCATTGAAAGTATTGTTTTATATAATTTTGAATATACAGATGAAATATTGAAAAGAAAGAATTACGCCTATGCCATTATTTGCTTATCTCACTCAATTGGGATGGCCTTTTTAATTAATATCATATTGAAAGTCAGTAACAACTCTCTTCTAATCATTTTCTTTTTATGGCTTCTCTCAATGGTTCTAGTAGGCTTTGGATCAAAGCTCTACCCTATAATATCCAAACTCTCATTTAACCGTTTACTAGTACAAAAAAATATTGCAGTTTCACTTTCATATATGGGGTTTATATGGGGCCAATGCCTCGTGATCTCATCAGCACTCGATCATATTATGATCGATATTAAACTATATTCCATTGAGGCAATTTTAAAAATTTTACTATCCATTATCATAATCCCTATTTTCAGAAAGGGACTTATTTTAATCTTTAAAATTCAAGATGAATTAGAAATAAATGCAAAAAATTCAGACAAACCTGTTAGTGGAAATGACGTAGAACTTGGCTATGGTATATATGAAGGTTCAATCATATTTACAGCATGTTATCTAACGACAATTATTACGAGTCACATTACTTACGGCAACTTTTACCCAACTTATTAAAACAAAAGTAAATATTCTAGCTTAGCAAGTAAATCGTCGATTAGACCTGCATAGAGGAGGTCTATGTGGACTTAAAATTTTATCAAATGGTTGAATTCTTAAATACTCGATTAGCTAATATTGAGAGAAATATTGAACGACTAGATGAAAAGATTAACTATTCACTTACTCTACAAAAAAACCATCTTATCAGAATTAAAAATGGTGACTACATCAGTGATCGAATGATTCTTGAAAGTATGCCTTACAATGATTTAACACCGCAAAAAGCATTCGAAATTTATAATGATACAGAACTCGACTTTATCGTCGTTGATGTTTCAAAAGAAGGAACAGTACATAATCAACTAAAAGGTAGTATCCACATTCCACTAGAAGAGTTAAAAATGAGACATGCTGAAATTCCTAATAGGACGACACCTGTCCTTATTATTTCCGAAAAGGGACTTCGCTCAATTCAAGCCTGTGAACTACTTGTTCAAAGAGGATTTTACAATGTAAATAATATTTCAGGTGGCCATATTTATTGGCCTAAAGATCAGGAATTTTACGACAAAGGTAGAAAAATGCACGCAGCCTAAAAATCCAATGAGAGATTGAGTTGTGCTCGGCTATGAACATCTTCCTCTTCTTGATTAATTTTTCGATGAAAGTTTTCAAGAGTTCCGTTAACACGGTCAAGTTCAAGATCACCAACAAGATTAGAATATTCGACCTCAAGAACATCAAGAGCCTCTAAAAGAGAAAACTTAAACCTCTCTCCATAATCAGTTAAATAAACTCTTTGCTCTCTTTTATCAGATTCACTAACTTTACGAATGATATAACCTCTTTTTTGCAATTCATTCAAGTGGCTAGTCATCGTCTGTTTTTTTAATTCACATGCATGACCAATTTCTTTAATAGTCGGACCATTATTTTCACATGCGTAAAGTAGTATTTCAAGAAAGCTAGGGCGTAGATCTGTAAAACCCTTCGCAATAAGTGCCTTCAGTAATTTATTGTTGTACTGGCGATATACCTTTTTTAAGAGTCCACCAATATTTGAAATTCTCTTCATAAAACTCTCAATTCTTGAAAGAGTACTTCGACCCAAATCATCGAATTAATACTATATACGTATCAATTTATAATAGTCAAACTTTAGTACTATTATCAATTAGACATTTCAAACAATAGTAAACATTAGCGACAAATCACAACAGGCAGCACAAGCAACCTATAAAAATCATAGCCTACTAATATATATAAATTTCTAAAAAATAACTATGAACTAATCCATTATACTGGTGTTAAAAATTGTGTTTTTTATATTGCTAAAACTAATGATTATAACAACTTAATCACATTTAAATATTCATATTACAAAATAAATCAAAATCGAATCTCTTTATCAAGCTCAAACAAACAATAACCAAAACCTTATCAATAATTTACATTACGCATGTAATAAAGGAACCTAAATATATGATGCAGCTAGAGATTTCTATTGACCGGAACTCTTTGATAGATAGCAGACTTGATCTCTTTAAAGTAAATCTTGGAAATGGATTCCTTCAAGAGCTCATCACATATATGCCTTGTTTTAATTGCTCTATTCGTACTGCACAGGTAGCAACTTCCAAAACGAGTCTTTCAAATCCCCTCACCTCTGGACCAGGAGGTAACGAGGTCAGTCACTTTAATGCCAACATCAGTAATGTAACAACGTATACTGGTATACGTTGTTCATTTTCAACTCTAGAATAATTATAAAGTAACGTCTTTTCTTGGACCTCTAGTTTGAGAATTTCTTTCTTCGGTCATATCTGTCGAAGATTCTTCAGGAAGACAAGGTAGACTTGCACTCTTTACCTTAGATTGATATTCCTCAACAAGTTCATCATGATCAAATACGGCTTTATTTAACTGAGCAGATGATCGAAGAATTTTACTATCAAGAACTTTTGAAATCTCTTCAAACTCTTGAATAGCATCTTTCTTTTCCTTAATAATATCTAAAATCTCTCTTGTTTTAGCTTCTACTCTTTCTTTTTCAGCTCTTTTGCGAGAGATTCGTGCCTTATAGTCATTGTAACGCTCTTGAATAGTCTCTAAGTTGTTTTGAGCATTTGCCAATTCTTCAGTTTTTGAATCAAGCTCAATTTCAACCTCTTCAATACTAACAGCAGAAAGCTCAGACCTTAAATCACGTACGTACTTCTTCGTTGCTTCAACTTCAGACTTAAGCATTGCGATCTTTTGTCTTTTATCCGCAGCCTCTCTGTTCCTTCTTTCAGAATCAGTTCTAAGTTCGTCAGCTATCTTTTCATTTTCTAATTGGATAATCTTTTTCTTCTCCATTTCGGAATCAAGTTTTTCGATATCATCTTCAAGACTTTTCAAGAATTGCCTCTCTCTTTCGACAACACTTTGTAGCTCAATTTGACTCCATTCAAAATTCTTTAACTGTCTCTCTTTTAACCTTAAGCTTTCAGAAAGAGTTGTTACTTGTTTTTTCAACTCCTCAGATCGAGAAGTTGTATCTCCAATATCGAACATAATGGAATCTTTATCATTTTCGCACTTTTGAATTTTTCTACCATATTCC
>CAWUIU010000234.1:0-5859 GCA_963922285.1 uncultured Oligoflexia bacterium
AGTCTTTACCATTTCATCAGTCGCTGACTTGATAACTTCAATATTATTTGCATTGGAAATAAATGTGTTTAAGACGTTAGCAGATTGCTCTAGCGATTCTTTGATATAATTTGCCATTGGTGTAACCTCAAAATTTAGATAAAAAAAAGCCCCTTTATGATAAGGGGCTTTTTATAATTAAGCTAGTTCTTCTAGTGATTTTTTGATCTCTTCTTTTGGTTGAACACCAACAAGAGTCTTAGAGGCTTGACCATCTTTGAAGAAAATCATTGTAGGAATACCTCTAATTCCATATTGCTGAGCAAGCTCAGAGTTCTCATCAACATTTACTTTTACAATTGTTGCTTTTTCTCCTAGCTCTCCTGCCACTTCATCAAGAACTGGTCCTAAAGTACGACAAGGTCCACACCACTCAGCCCAAAAATCAACTAGAACTGGTTTGTCTGATTTTAATACGTCAGACTCAAAATTAGCTTTATCTGTTTTACCAACTGTGCTCATACATCCTCCAAGGAAAAAACATAAAATTGAGCTATTCCACTAACTTATACTAAGAGTTATTTTTTGTATAGTTATCAAGCAATAGACATTCTTGATCGCAGTGCAAAATATTCCCCTGGGTTATAATATTTCAATGAGATATACTTGTTTTATAGAGAAATTTTCTTTTCATTAACTTAGGATAGACGAGGGGTCATGAATAAAAAGTATTTGCTAGAGTCTTCATTAAAAGTCGCAAGATTTTCTAGGCTTATGGCAAAGGCGATCGACCTTTTTATCGTAGTTGTGGTATCAATTATTTTTTATCCATTAGGTGTAATTATATCAATTGGTTATATGACCGTTGCAGATGCTCTACAAAATGGACAGTCTGTTGGAAAGAAGATGATTGGCTTTCAGGTGATGTCGTTAGAAGATGGCTCACCATGTTCAATAAGACAATCTTTTGTCAGAAATTTACCAATTATCGTACCACTTTTCTTTGCTATGATTCCATTTTGGGGCTGGTTTTTTACATTATTGTTAGGGCTTCCTTTTATTGGTTTAGAAATATATTTGATCTATAAACTCGATAGTGGTCATAGGCTAGGTGATGTAATGGCTGATACTACTGTCATGGCTAATGATGATACGCTAGCGCAAATTAAAAATCGAAAAACATCTTGGTTTGAGAATATCGCTGAGAAGAACTAAAAGACTTTAGACATTATTTCCTGAAGAAACTTCTTATCAATTTCATCAAAAGAATTTACTTTATCACTGTCAATGTCTAGTACCGCGATAAGAGTATCTTTTTGGTAAACAGGTACAACGATCTCCGACATGCTCTTTGGGTCACACGTAATATGGTTTTCTATTTCATGAACGTTTTCCACGATTTGAGTTCGGCCTGTTTTATACGCTGTTCCACATACCCCTTTTCCCAGGGGAATACGTAAACATCCTAGTGTTCCTTGATATGGACCGACAACTAATTCCTTTGCTTCATTGGGGTCGACAATATAGAACCCACACCAATAAAAATGCTCGAAAGTTTGCTTTAGCATACAACTTATTGTTGCCATCTTTGCGGTGATGTTGTCTTCACCTTCAAGAGTGGCGACAATCTGTTTTTGGACTAGTGCATAAATTTCTTTTTTACGTTCATCATTCATGCAAAACAAGGTACTCTTACTGGCGTATTTAAACAATAGGAAACTTAATTATGTCCAAGAAAACAAGACTGATTGTCATTGATGTTAGTAATTTTATTTTTAGAGCTTTTTTTGCTGTAAGACCTCTTCATACTCCTGAAGGTGTTCCTGTAAACGCTGTACATGGTGTCCTTTCGATGTTTCTAAAAATTCTTTCTAAGTATCGACCAACTCACGTGCTTCTGGCGCGTGATACATCTGGAGGGTCTTTTCGAAATGAAATGTATAGTGAGTATAAGGCAAATCGCTCTGCACCGCCTGAAGAGTTAATACCACAATTTGCACTCATTAAAAGACTCATCGATGAAATGGGTCTTGTTGATGTTGCAAATGATAAGTATGAGGCAGATGATATTATCGGAAGTGCTGTCATTCAGTGGGCGGATAAAGTTGATGAAATCCTGATTGCATCTGGAGATAAAGACCTTATGCAATTTGTTGGTGGCAATATAAAAATGCTTGATACAATGAAAGACATTATTTATAGCTCTGACGAAGTTTTTGCTAAGATGGGAGTTCGACCGGATCAGATTGTCGATTATCTCTCAATGGTAGGAGACAGTTCAGATAATATTCCGGGGATGAGAGGTATTGGCGCAAAAGGTGCTGCAAAACTTTTAGCTGAATATGATACCTTAGATAAATGTATTGAAGTAAAAGATACATTTAAGGGAAAAAAGTTAACGACTGCTTTTAGTGAACATTTAGAAGATGGTCTTTTATCAAGAGAGCTTATTAAAATTGCAACAGACATTGATCTAGGGGTAACTTTTGATTCTACTGAAAAGGACTTTTATCCAGAAGAAAATTTAATGGAGTTTTTAAGAGAGCTTGGGTTTAATTCTATGATTAAAAGAATGGAAGACCTTAAGTATCAAATGGCAATGGCAGATGAAGGGGATGGAGAAGCTCCAGTCTCTCTTCTTGAACATACGATTGTTGATAACGAAGAAAAATATAAAGTTTTAATTGAGCTCATTAACAGTCATTCAAACTTCTCTGTACAAACGGAATACGATGGTGACGATATTTATGCTAGAAAGCTAATTGCAATGTCCTTTTCTTTTGATGATAAGTCGTCTTACTTTGTCAGATTAGATGATCAAAAGTTTGATGAACTATGCAAACTTGTTTGGGAAAATGAAAGTGTAAAGATTTATAGTGAGCACTCAAAGAGAGATTATTCTCACCTCTTTAAAATAGATCGTAAATTTAAAGCCAATAACTTTGATATTGTTCAGGTTCACTATATTACCAACTCAGGTGCCAATCATAGTATTAAAAACATTGCTGCTGCTTATAATGTTACGATTACTGAACTTGATAAAAAGAATCCATACATTACCAGCTTAACTGATGAAGATGCTGCTAATTATAGTGGATTAAGATCTATTGCTATTTATCGAGCAGCAAAAGATCTTGAAAGAGAACTTAAAGAAAAAGAATTGGAAGATATTTATAATGATCTTGACAATAAACTAATTTCAATTCTTGCTCGTATGGAATTTGAAGGTATTCATCTAAATAAAGAATATATGAGTGAAATGGAAGAGACTCTACGAAATGAATTAGATAAGATTCAGGAAAAGATAAATAGCTATAGTGAAAAAGAGATTAATTTAAATTCTCCAAAACAAGTTGGAGAGTTCTTATTTACAGAGCTTTCTTTTCCAGTTGTTAAGAAGACGAAAACTGGTTATTCAACTGACTCTTCAGTTTTAGAAGAGCTGGCATCACAAAATATAAATGAAGTACCATCTCTTATTTTAAAGTATAGAGAACTGTCGAAAATTCAATCGACATATGTAAAAGCACTTCCAACATTAGTTAATAATGAAAGTGGTCGCATTCATACTAGCTTTAATCAGCATGTTGCCCAGACAGGACGACTCAGTTCGGTTAATCCTAATTTACAAAATATACCGATCCGATCAGAAACTGGTCGCTTAGTACGAAAAGGTTTTATTGCAAGACCTGGACATTTGTTAGTCGCTGCAGATTATTCTCAAGTCGAACTAAGAATTCTTGCTCATTGTTCTGGGGATAAGACAATGCTTACTGCCTTCAAAGAAAATCGTGATATTCACGCGCAAACAGCCGCTGAAATTAATGGTCATTCTCTTGATGAAGTAACTGGAGATGAACGTTCAAAAGCCAAGGCTGTAAACTTTGGTCTTATGTATGGACAGTCCTCATTTGGTCTGGCTGCAGCTTTAAAAATTTCGCGAAGAGATGCAAAGGCATATATTGAAAAATACTTTGAAAGATTCTCTAGCATTAAGGGTTTTTTAGATGGTCTAAAGATTGAAGCAGAAAAGTCTGGTTATTCTGTAACCTTGTTTGGCAGAAAACGATTTTTGCCTGATATTCACTCGCAAAATAGAACTGTTAAGGCCAATGCTGAAAGAATGGCAATTAATAGTCCAATTCAAGGAACGGCTGCAGATATCATTAAGGTTGCTATGATAAATATCGACAAGGTTATTACAGAAAAGGGCTTAAAATCCAAAATGTTACTTCAGGTCCATGATGAATTGATATTTGAAGTTCCAGAAGAGGAATTGGATAGTATGAAGGAGATTGTGAGAAGTGGTATGGAAGGAGCGATAAGCCTTGATGTTCCCCTAAAGGTAGATATGGGAATTGGTGTAAATTGGTATGATTTAAAATAGGAGTATAAATGAAGGCACTAATCGTTCTTCTTTTTTCAGTTTCAATCTATGCAAATGAAGCTTTTGAAATAGCGAAGAAAACATATTATTCAAATCAGCCCGTCGATATGACTCAAGAGGTTGAGATGACTTTGATTTCTGATGGAACGGAAAGTGTTAGAAAATTTGTTAGTGTAACGAAGACTAATAATATCGATGATAATAACTCAATCGTACAATTTACAGAGCCTCGAAGATCAAAAGGCGTAGCACTTCTAACTAAGAATAAAAAAGTTGGGGATGCTGATCAATATATTTATCTTCCAGCTTTAAAGAAGGTAAGAAGAATTTCGAGTTCTAAAAAGTCTGGGCGGTTTGTTGGTAGCGATGTCTACTATGAGGACTTACAAAATAGACACTATTCGAAGAATACTTATAAATTGTTAAAGAAGTCCAAGGGGTTTGCTATTCTTGAATCTCGACCAAAAGATGATACTTCGATCTATTCTAAGGCGATCATTAAAGTTGATCTTGCCAAGTCAATTTTTGTTGAGAGCCAGCTCTATGTTGATGGAAAATTAGATAAAACGGTTAAGGTTAATAAATTTAAAAAAGTAGGTAAAATCTGGGTTCCAACTCATATTGAATATAATAATAAAAAAATAAAGCATAAGACTATTCTTAAGGTTGAGAGAATAAAGACTGATCGTGGTATTAAAAATAATATTTTTTCAAAGAAATCTATTGAAGATAAAAAATTTTCAAAGAGACATATGTAAATGATAACAATACATCATTTGAATAACTCGCGATCGCAAAGAATTATTTGGTTGCTTGAAGAGTTAGATCTCGAATATGAAATAAAGAAATATCAACGTGACTCAGAAACGATGCTGGCACCACCAGAGTTGTTAAAGATTCATCCTCTTGGTAAGTCTCCTGTGATAACAGACGGTGAGAACACAGTTGCTGAATCTGGGGTTATCGTTGAATATCTATTGGACAAATATTCTAAGGATAAAATGTATTATCCCAAAGAGGGAAGTGAACGAATTAACCTTCTGTATTGGATTCATTTCGCAGAAGCATCTTTAATGCCTCCTTTCTTGCTAAAGCTTGTTTTTGATAAAATCAAATCAACAAAAATGCCTTTCTTTGTTAAGCCAATAGCAAATAAAATTTCGGATTCAGTGCTTAGTCTATTTGTACTGCCAAATATTAAAAGAAATTTGAAATTTGTTGATGACCATTTGAAAGATAAAGACTTTTTCTGTGGCAGTGAGATAAGTGGAGCGGATATAATGATGAGCTTTCCCTTAGAGGCAGGTTTGAATCGATATCGTGATATTGAATACAAAAATATAGAAAGATTCTTAAAAGTAATACATGAGCGATCTGCATATAAGAAAGCTATTGAAGTTGGAGGTGAATACTCTTACTCTTAATATCGAAATCGGGATGTGCGTCTTCTTAACCTTTGGGACAAAAGTGAGAATTTAAAACTAATAACTTGA
>CAWUIU010000235.1:0-5836 GCA_963922285.1 uncultured Oligoflexia bacterium
AAACAACGGAAGGCAATGCATATACAGTTGAAGATTTTAAAGAGGTAACTAAGTTTCTTAATAAAAAATTAGAGTTTTTTAAAGGCCTATTTTTCAAGGGGGCAGAGAGTCATATACTAGATAGCATGACATTTGAATATCAGCAAAAAAGTGGTCGTATCTATTCTCGACGTTTCAGAACATACCAAGCGGAAGAGCCTGAAAGCTACCTTAAAAACCAACTAATTTTTTATTACATGCTGTTTTTCACATGCATCACAGGAATGAATCAATCTTCTATGCTGAGACTGAGAAGGTGTGATCTCAAGTACAAAGATGCAACCAATGGAAATCTATCGATTTCCATTACCGATCTTCGAAAGAAAAAACAAAATGACCCTAAACCTATAAAAGCCAAAAAAAGGTTCAGAGCCGTCTTAGACAGTTTGGTTGATATATCTTCTCGCATTGACCCTGATGAAAGTGCGTTGTTATTTCCTTTTTCATACGATGATGGCACTTTTTCTGCTATCCCTGATAGTTTTATTTCGGCACAGTTAGCAAATTCCTTCAAAAACTCTTATCTCAAAGATATCAATGGCAACAAGCTCTATATAGGCACTAGAAAGTTAAGAAATAGTTATGGTGTACAGTTTAAAGATGTAACGACAAGAGCTTTTATCCTTGGTAATTCTCCAAAGGTTGCTGATAGGCATTATTCGTCTGGTAACCCTTGGGATAATAACAAAACCCTTCAATCGGGCATGTATCAGTACCAAGAATCGTTACTATCAAAATCCGAAGTTTACTCCAAGGTATCCGATGAACGATTAAAGATACCTGTAAATGTAATTGATCCTGATGAGCAGTCTGGAGTGCTTAAAGGTAAATATGCAGATAACACTCCAACAGGTGGAGTGTGCAGCAATAACGTAAATTCTGTGCAGGCTCAGCGCAATACAAGGCAGATACGTAAGGATATTGGAGTAGGCTCAGATGCTGAAGTCAGATGCCAAAGCTTTTTGGGTTGTTTGCGGTGTGCCAAACATTTATTCGTCAACTCTGTGACCAAAGTTTATGAAATTCTCTCTCTTCAAGCATTTCTTTTGAATAGTAGGTATGAGCATGAAGCCGGAGGACTATTTGGGAACAGGGAGTATATAAATACGGCAATAGCGGATATTGAATGGTTAGCAAATGAAAAGTTTGATCCTAGTGTCGTAGAAAAGGCTAGGCAAAAAATTGAGTTTGAAGGGCTGTCAACAATTTGGAGTATTATGAGGTAGTCACATGGGCATTGCTAGAGTTGTAAGAGATGGAAGCGTATATTTTGTTCCAGAAAATGACATGAATTCATTGGCTGAACAAATAAGCCTTAATGTTCCAGTGACTTATCAAAAGGACGGCGCTCCACTGTCTTTTTTTGTTGATCCTAAATGGAACTATTCCGCTTATCGAGATGAGCGCAAAAACCAGTCTGATGCTTCACACATAGTGGACTTTACAAGAGTGAAGAGCGAAAAATATAGACACGAATTAAAGCACGTATTCTATGCTATGTTCAGTAAGTATTTTGCATCAGAAGGGAACTCAATGATGGTGCGTAATCATGCGCAAGTCCTAATTCCGATAGTTAATGAATTGGATACTGTTGGAATAAAATCATTTTCTGAAATTAATTCTATTTCTATTTTTAAGTATCTGGAATCAATCAAAGGAAAATATTCGATTTCAACTATCGAAAAGAAGCTAGGTGTTTTAAATACAATATCAAAAGTGAAAATAAGCGAGTTTTCATTTTTTCTACCAATCAAGTCGAACAATGTAGAATTCAAAGACACCATCCAGAGTCTTGCAAAAAAATACGGTTCAAAAAAGAAAAAAGAACAGGCTTTATATATTCCTGAGCGAGTCCATCAGACAATTTTGGAAAAAGCGTTAGAGCAAATAGCCGATGCAGAAACTGAACTTGAAGTGAATGGCAAGATAACCACAAAACTGGATTTACTTAGTTCGGTGCTAGAACAGCGCTGGTCTCAAATACAACTTAGTTATTCTGAAATTGATAGGAGCATTTATAAGTCTAATGACTCTTATCAAAGTACTTTAGGTAAATGGAGAGATAAAAAGTTTGGAACGCTAAGTCAGCAAATTGTAAATGCCGGGATAGATGGGGTTGTTCTTGGCGCTGAAACTGCCAAGAAAGATATATTTAGTTACTTAGGAAGACTATTTGCTGCAAGCGTAATTATGATTTTGTCGTTCAGTGCAATGCGGTATGACGAACTTAAAACATTGATGCGAGATGCCTTTGTAACAAAAAAGTTCCATGACACTGTTTTTCATTACATTGTTGCATATGAATCTAAAATCACTGGTGGTGAGGAGGTGGATTACATTTCTGCTCCTATTGCCAGAAAAGCTATTGAAATTATAAATAAGCTTCACCAACCCGCTAGAAATTTACTATATGAATATCGTGATAACTCATTCTTGATGTTTACTCACGGAGACCGTTTCTTGCCTCAATATAGAAGTTATACAGCTGTTCGTAATAATTTAACTAAGTTTATTGAGTATTACGATATTCGTATCTTGGCTGAAGATGTTGTCGACATAAAAATGGTTAACAAGAGTAGAAAAGGCTTAGAAGTAGGCAAGTTATGGCCGCTCAAAAGCCACCAATTTCGTAGAACACTTATTGTAAACTTTATATCGCATAAGATTGCCGATATTGATGCAATTAAGCAACAAGCAAAGCATATGTATGAACAAATGACTCAATACTATGGCAACGATGCTGAGGTTCTACAGGCCGCAGGCCTAAAAGCGGATAGAGACTTGATGGAGGAAATTGCTGATGCAGTAATCGAGGCAAACATAAACCTATTTAAGCGTTTTCATCAAACTGATGAGCAACTTGGTGGTGTTAAAGGAAATGACATTATGGTGCAACGTGAAAATATGAGCGCACTAACTGAGGAAGATATTGCTGCATTCGTCGCAGCCGGACTATGGAATGTTTCTTTATCGCCATTTGGTTATTGCACAAAGGGTAACAACTGTTCCAAAACAAATATACTTGATCCGAGCTCATGTAGCCTCAATTGTGAGACCACAATTTTAACTATTGAAAATGCTTTAGAGTGGAGAAAACTTTACTGGAAAAACAATAAGCTTTTGAATGGTGGTTTATTGGATGGTTATAAAGGGCTGGCTCAGCAAATGGAGTTTCAAAACCGAGTAGCGTTAAAGATTATGAAGCAATTTAATCTTTCAGTTCATGAGGAATATGCAGTATGAAGAAAGAAACAACGCTAGAGAAGCTAGAAAATGCTTTCTTAAGACTTAAGGAAGGCAAACCAATTCGGACTAAGGCTAACCGAAGAATTACACCATCTTCAGTTGAAGACGAAGCAGGGGTGTCCAAAAGCACTCTCAGAAACACTGAAGCATACAGATCACTATTTAATGAGATTGTTGATTATAAAAATTCGGCTAGAAAAAACTCTTCAACAAACAAGGCTACTGAGGGCAAACTTTCTTCCAAGAACGAAGAGATGATTAACCTAAAAAAAACTATTAGAGAGCTACGAGAGAAATTAAATAGCAAGCAACAAACAATAGAATTCCTTGTGGCTGCTAATGCTGAATTAACTGCACTTTTAAGTGAGAAAGTGGCCAACAAACGATTGACTGAATTTTTGCGAAGTCAGAAAACTGTTGTCCAGATTGATAAAGTTGGATGCTATCAAAACGAAAACTAAAGCTATTCAACGAAATATTCGACTGAAATCATTGATTGAAGCGAATTTCATATCGTTAAAAGGATAAGAAGATCGATCTGATGATCACGACAATTGTAGTTGGAAACCGATCTAATGTAGTTGGAAACTGCAATTGAAGTTGGAAACTTATCCGTTACAATAAGGCGAGCTGATTTAGTTCGCTTTTTTATTGTTGCTTCTACTTACACTTTGTTTTGAATTAAGTCAGCAACTAGATAGCGCAATAAGGATATACATTGAAAAAACTAGGGAGAAACTCTCCTTGTTGGTGTGGATCTGGTAAAAAATATAAACAGTGCCACTTAAACAGGGATAAATTGAGTAGAAAAAGGCCGATTAAAGCAATTAGTGCTGAGATGTGGGCTGGCATCGAAGAGGCAAGGGAAAAAGCCGAAGCGCAAGAATTGTTACGGAAAAGTCAGCAAGGAAAGGGAAAGCCGATTATTTCAACAGAGTTCAATGGTCACAGGCTTGTTGCAGTCGGTAACAAGCTTCATTTTCAACCTTTAGAACAAGCCAATACATTTTCAGACTTCCTATACGGTTATCTGCTAAATAAATTCACAAAAGAATGGTGGAAGGCGGAAGAGAACAAAGAAAATCCCCACACTCTCATTCAGTGGCACTGTGAACTGTTAGACCATCAGCGCAAACACTTAAGAGGTGGTGTTTCTGAGATGCCACTCACTGGAGTAGTTTCATCCTTTTATAACTTGGCTTACAACTTATACTTGCTTGAACACAATGTTGAGCTTCAGACACATTTTCTAAATCGTTTAAAAAACGAAGATCTTTTCTTTCCCGCAGTTTATGAAACATATATATCGGCATGGTTCACACTGGCAGGTTTTTCTATTGATTTAGAAGAGGAAGCAGATCCCAGTATTACGCATGTGGAATTCGTCGCTACGGCTGAAAATGGTGAAAAATTTTCTGTGGAAGCTAAGCAAAGACAGGCGAATAAGGATGGCTTTGCGATTGGTAATCAGTTAGCAAAAGCCTTAAAAAAGGCTGCAACCAGCAAACGAATTGTTTTTATAGATTTGAATGTTTCTCAAGAGCGTATCTTGGAGGACCAAGAAGCATTCATCACTGGAATGAATGAAAGGATTACGGATCGTGAACAAAAGCTGTATGTGAATGACAAGCCTGCTCCAGAGGCTTATTTGTTCATTACCAACCACCCTTATCACTTGCATTTAAGCGAAAGCAATTTAAAGCATTTCTTGTTGATTGATGGTTTTAAAATACCGGACTTCAACACTAGAAGGCCGCTTGCTTTAGTTGAAGCGTTCAAATCGAAGCAGAAACATCAAAACATCTGGCGTGTTGTTGATGCTATTAAAAACTACAGTATCCCTTCGACATTTGATGGAAAGTTACCTGAGGAAACGTTTGGAGATATGGATAGAAGGTTTGTACTGGGCCAAAATTATAAGCTACCAAACTCCAAAGTAGGCAAAATCACTGACGCTATAGTGAATGCAGAGAAGAATGAAGCAGTATTGTTTGTTCATACTGAAGATGACCAAGTTATTACTATTGTCGAAGCATTAACTGATGAGGAGATGCAAGCTTATAAGAGACATCCAGAAACCTTTTTTGGAAAAATTCGTGAGACATCTAAAAGTGCTGATACTCCACTGGAGTTGTTCGAGTTTTTCTACGAAAGTATGAAAGGGGTCACTAGAGATAAGATGCTGGATTGGTTTAAAGACGCGTCAGACATCGAATTACTAAAGGCTTTAAATGACGAGGAATTGTTATTGAAGTACATTGAACGCCACGTACAGGCTGTGGTTAATCAGAAAAATAAATGATGTTTGTATCCGCAGGACGGTTTCAAATTTTAATTGATTGGTTATTCTCTGAGACTAGGTTTGTTCAAGCCCTTTTCGTAACTGATTGAATAACCAAAGGTGCGAATTTCCAACTACAATTGTTGTGATCATTTTGATGACTCACTGCAATTAAAATTGTGAACGCATAGATGAGAAAAAAGGCGAACTGGAGATGGTTCGCCTTTTTCGTTTATATGTACAGAGTTTGTGAATTCGCCTGATTAGTTA
>CAWUIU010000236.1:0-5825 GCA_963922285.1 uncultured Oligoflexia bacterium
TCAAGTTATTAGTTTTAAATTCTCACTTTTGTCCCAAAGGTTAAGAAGACGCACAGGTCAATTTTTTTAATATGTATGAGTAATTTATATAAACGCAAAGCTAGTTTTTGCTTATGAGAATTTTGTCTAGTTGGTAAATCTTTTTCATAATCGAGGGTAGTTAAATGTTTATTGATTGTAGATAAAGTGGGTACTCTATCTTGAGCGAGAGCATAGATAATTTTATGTTTGACTGATGAATCATTTACACTACTAATATCATTATAAGTCTTCACACGAGAATGGTTCTTTCTAATATGAAAATGGACCTAGTTATAGGGCCTCTCATCAATTCTTAGTTTATCAAAAACTAATTTTATCATTGTATTAATGATTTAGAGTTAAACTTTGTTGCAAGTCACTTTTTTGTTTCTAACTTCATACAAGCATCTTTTTTCGGCATGTTTATCCTGCATTTTGTAACATTTTGAAACAATAGCCATTTTTGCTCTCGCATCGTTGAGCCCTTCGCCATATACGTAGACATTTGTATTTCCTTCATAAAAGTCGATACGACATGACGATATCAGTTCCTGGCTACACACCTCTTGTGCAAAAGATATAGTTGGAACAATTAGAAATAGAGTATATATAGCTATAAGTTTCTTCATTTCTTTATTCTCCTTATATTTAACAAATGTTTTTTTATCGTTGTTTAAATTTATTCTGCCAGTTTTTATGATCAAGTGATGATTATTTGAAAAATCGAGTAAGGATTATATGTAAAGAAATTTACGGTTTCGTTAAGGTACTAAAATGTTATAAACACTAAAAATCGTATTCTTTTTCGACACTTTTAATTTTTGTATAGAAAGATTTCAATGGATCTGTCGCTCAATCAGATTATCCCATAAGATTTATGTAATTAAATGTTAACCAAGTTTCAAACTCAGGTGATGATTAAAACTATAGTTTTGGGACAATAACTTCGCAGGAGTTCGTATGAAATTAAAAAATTTAATGTTTTTGCCTTTACTATTATCCCAACTTACTATTGCTGGAACTGTTAAGGGAAAGTTTGAAGAATATGCGAATTCTGATAGAGATGCTGTATATGAATTTTTAGATATAACGAGTTTAGCAGCTAATGGTGGTTATGCTGGCATGGCCGTAGTTCCAATTGACCTTTCATCAGTTACTACTTCAGTTAATACTGGAAGCGCTCTTGGTGCGTTTTTATCAACTTCTGTTTATTCATGCTTCGTCGAGTTTGGTAATGAAGCGGAAGATTCTGACTGGAGAGGAGAATTATTTAATAATTTATCTGATTGTGTTGTTAATAATCCATTAAAAATAACCACTCTTCCAGTTGATATGATTGTAGAGGAATTAGAGCTTTCAACTGATATTTCTAGTAAAGAAAGTGAGGAAGAGTTAATTTCTGAAGCATTAAGGGTGGAAACAATGACTCAACTTGCTGCAGTTCATGCTGGTAATACACAAGAAGGTGTTATTGCCAATATTTTGATAAACAATTATATTGGTAATAATCAAGGTGTCTTATCACGTTCTGAGGCAGCTTTAGAGGTTATGAGAAAATTATAATTATGAATTCCATGATACTTTTGTTTATTTTCTTTTTTTTTAGTTGGGGAGAAGTATTTGGTGCCTCCTATTCTGAAAATATTACTAGCCTTTTAAAAAATAAGGATTATGAAAGTAAGCTCTTCTTAAAGATTTCAGGATGGCAGAGAAAAGTTGAAAGAACAAGAAGTGGTAAACTAATTAGTCTTAAAAATAAATACTTAAACAAAAATGTAAATGGTAAATTTCCTGAAGGTATCGACAGTAGTAGTTCTTTAAAGTCTTATTATAAAAAGCATATTGAATTATACTTAAGAGATAAAGACTATGCTTGTCGAAAACCTGCTTATACTGTCTATTTTAATTCAAAGCTTGGTCTTGCAAAAGAATGTGACAATAAGAAAATGTACTTTTCATTTCATCGTAATCGTCATCAGTTAGTTTCTTTAGACCTCGAAAGGGTATATGCCCTTCATTATTTCTTTGCTTCAGAAGGTGAAAATATAATGAGTCGCTGGGGACACGCAATGCTTCGAGTCGTCGTATGTGCTCCTCATAGAATAGTTAAAAGTGAAGATTGTATGGATGATATAAGTCACCATGTGACTGTTAATTATCGTGCTAATGTAAATGACCATAAAATAGATAATATAAAAGGAATAATTGGGGATTATGAGTCACTTGTTTATTTTTCTTCGGTTAGTGAAGTTGTCAGTGAATATAATGATGTAGAGCTTAGAGACTTGATAAGCTTACCATTAAAATTTACAGATGATGAAATACGTATCGTTCTCCAAAAAATTTTTGATTCTTATTGGAGTTATGGCGGAAGATATAAGTTTTTTAGCAATAATTGTGCCTCTGAGTTAAATGATGTGTTATCTATTCCTCTATTGGCAAGAGGCGATCGAGAGTTAAGCTCTTTAACTCCTCTGGGACTTTATGACGAGTTGGTAAGTCGACAAATTGGTGACGAAGAATTAGTTCATACTGATGAAGGAAGATATAGAGGATATAGGTTTGTTTCAAAGAAAAATTGGTATGTAAAGTCTGATAATTTTCTTAAATCAATATCTAACTATTCTGTTGAAGTATTAACTAAAGATAAAACACCAGCACAGCGAAAAGTTATTTTTGAACAATTGGCCTTAGAATTCCCGGAGAAAGAAGCGCTTATACGATCTCACTTTCTTATTCTAGAACAAAAAGCTAATGATTATCTTATGTTGCGTATTAATCAAACTCTTCAAGATATTCCATTTCGTGATGATCTCCCTATAGAGATCCAAAGTGTCGCAGAGTCATTAAAAATGGAGCGAATTCGAGACTTGGGCTGGAAAGGTGCTTGGACACTAGTTGATAGGAAAGGCTATGGAAATCTTCTTAAAGAAGAGCTTTCTTTTTTTAAGAAACCTGTACATGATACTTTGTTTACATATAATGACTTACTGTCTGAATCTGATAACACTCTCGTTAAGAACATAGAAAAGCAGCATAAAGAAAATATGAAACTTTTTATGAGCTTCTAATTTGTTTTTTATATGATTTAAGAATCTTAGATCTTTAACTGAAAAAGTTATCATTAGAAAGAGTGTGAATCTGGAGATAGATGGGGTTTTATTCTTGTTTTATAGCAGATCTTCTTCGTATAGATACAAAGCACGAAATTGTTCATCTTAATCAAACACGAGATAGTCTTTTGAGTAACTAAAAATTTTCTGGAGTTCTCAATACAATTTCGAGAATATTTTGACCTAGATTTATCAAAAAAAATAATTATTGTTAATATCGTGCCAAAATATTGTGTCACTATCGTATCATATAAAACATGTCGATAATGGTTAAGTGCTTGAGTTCACTATAGTATAAACTAAACATTTTTATTTTTTGAGATTATAGCCGATAATATTGATATGAAAAAGTTATTTATTCTCTTTAGTATTTTAACCTTAAGCTCAAGCTGCGAATCCGAAATTTTAGTAGGCCTCTTTCAACAACCTTTAACAGATACTGGTGAAAATAAAACAAGTATAACTGATGAAAAAGAAGTCGTTGTAGAATACTTAGAATTGTCCAATAATATGAGTGCATCAATTGTTTTGGGTCAATCTGATTTCACCAGCAATCAGAGAAATCAGGATGATACATCAATTGCTAAGGCAAACTCCTTGAGCGCAGCAGAGGGTGTTTTTAGTGACTATAAAAATGATAGGCTCTTAATAGCTGATAGATCTAATCATAGAGTTTTAATCTATTCAACTTACCCGAATATAAATAACCAGACTGCTGATTACGTTTTAGGTCAACCTGATCTAACAAGCAATTCTAGTAATAACGGCGGTCGATCTGCGCAGAGTTTAGGGTCTCCACGAGAAGTAGTATGGAATGGAAGTGAACTTTTTGTTTCTGATACAGCTAATAACAGAACACTTGTATGGACAGGTTTCCCTACTGGTACTCATCAGCCTGCAGATTTTGTATATGGTCAAACAGACTTCACATCTGGTACTTCAAATTCTGGTGGTATAAGTGCTAGCTCTATAGAATCATTTTTTGCTCACTCAGTACATGCAACTGAGAATTACGTTTATTCAGTAGAGCATGGGACAGATAGAGTCAAAATACATCCTTTACCTGTTACAAGTAATTTTGAAGCTGCAACACATGTTATTGGACGTCCTAATTTTACTAGTAAAGGTGCAGCTTCTACATCGACGGGGCTAAATTCTCCAATTGATGTTTGGAGTGATGATCAGTACATAATTATTGCCGATAGAGGTAATAATCGAGTCGTAATTCATAACTCATTTCCGTCATTAAACACTGGGGAACAACATGATGTAGTCGTTGGACAAGTAGACTTTAACTCAAATAGTTCAAACCAAGGTGCATCTCCAGATGCAAATACTTTATCAAATCCTCATGCTGTTTTTTATGATGGTAAAAGACTTTATATCGCTGACTCTGGAAATCATAGAGTCTTAGTTTTCAATTCAATGCCAACGAGTAATAATGCCAGTGCTGACTATGTGATAGGTCAGCAGGATTTTACTTCAAACTCTGATAATCAAGGTGGAAGTGTAAATGCTAATACTCTTAATAAGCCAACTGATGTGGACTATGATATAGATTGTGGTTGTCTCATTATTACAGACCAGCAAAATCATAGAGTCTTAATATATAAATAGAATAATAAATTAGTTTTGAAATTATTTTTTTTTAATCTGTTTATTAGGAGCTCAACCTAGACAATCTGTTTTGTGTAAAAAAGTTGTTTGTTTCTTTTGTAGTAATAGTATTTTTCTAAATTAACTGATCTTCTACTTCAGTGATATTAAAGAATATGTTAATTCTAATCTTTTCGATCTCAATGTCTAATATCATCCTATAGATCGATAGTTGTTATCTCTTGCTAAAAATCTCTTTCAGTCTAATCATTGATACATATAAAGTGAGGCCTTAGATGCAGTGTATATTTCACAAAAGGTATTTGTGAAGGAAAGATGACATTTCAACTTGGGTTTTTTCTCATAAAAGGTTGTTGAGTTAAAAAGAAGACCTTTCTAAGTTGTTGTATAATTGATTTTAAACAAAAAATACAAATGATGTCTGCTTTTTGTTTTAAAGTTTATGCTCATCTTAAAAAATGACTTAACCTAAAATGTTACAGACACTCATAATCGTCTAGTTTTTATACACCACTTGTAATGTTTTCTTTTAGTAACAAAACAGTCATTGTTGATGGCATTATATTGGCATCAATAATAACTAGCCAATTGTTAAATTAGTAATAACTAAAGATTTAACAGTAATAACAGGAGATACTATGAAGAACTTATTTATTTTATTAACTTTAGGTGTATGCAGCTTTTCTTCTTTTGCTGATCAGAGCTCTGATAATAGTAAAAGTAACTTTTACTTTGGTATTGAGCATATTCAGGTTCTGGGTGACATTGAAGGAGCTGAAAATGAGAATCCTTCATCTAATGGTATAAGTTTTGGAGGAGAAAAATACCTCGATAAGTACGATAACGTATTTGTAGGTGGTGATGCAGGTTACTACCATACTAAAAACGCTGATTCATCGTCAGCAACGAATATAAAAATTGAAGGTTATTTAGGACTTGATGTATTCAAATATTGTAATATAGGAGCATTTCTATCTGTAACTACATTAAATGATATGTATAATGGTGAAGAGTATCATGTGAGATACGAAGATGAAACAAACGGTCTTGGAGTGATGTATGGACCAAGAGTAG
>CAWUIU010000237.1:0-5824 GCA_963922285.1 uncultured Oligoflexia bacterium
TCGATACTAAATATCACAAGCTTGAAAACATTAAATCATTTGGAAAAATTAAAAACAACGCAAAATTCTCGATAGTTAATACGACACAAACAACAAACAAGGGATGTAACGATGAAAACTTTAAGTTTACTTATTGCCTCACTATTTATTTTTAACGCTCACTCATTCGATTCAGTTATGGAGAAATATGAGTGCACAACAGAAAATGGGTCATCTTTTACTTTAGAAATCTTAGGGGATGATCAATTAACAGGCATCAGAACAAATTTTGGAAATGGAGCAACAACACTAGCAGTCTCAAGCGAAAACTGGATTAACAATGAATCTGAGTTAAAAAATATAAATCAGGAAGTTATTGAAACTGAATCAGAGACGAGAATTAATGTAAGAGGCCTCTTCTCTATTCCAATAGGAACAAAACTTGAGCATCAGAGAGTTTTCAACTTTAACAAAATTACGAAA
This sequence comes from uncultured Oligoflexia bacterium, assembly GCA_963922285.1. Lineage (GTDB taxonomy): Bacteria > Bdellovibrionota > Bacteriovoracia > Bacteriovoracales > Bacteriovoracaceae > Halobacteriovorax_A. Next base: position 463 of record CAWUIU010000237.1, read on the forward strand.
AAAGGTAACAATAAGGTATATCGTAAGCAGGGAGATACTGTTTCTAGCGATATTGAATACTCATTCTTCTGTAGTTCAGCTGAATTTTAATCAAAGGGGCTTTAAGAAAGCTCCTTTTTATCGCATTAGTTTTTCCACCTTATCTAAGCAAGCACTAGAGTTTCTTCTTGGAAAGCCTGTCCAATTTTCGTGTTGAATTATCTCCATAGCAGAAACTGACCTGTATACAGAATTATCTAACAAACCTAATTTAGGAGGAGTATATTGCTCCCTTACCATTTGATTATATTCATGAGAGCCAAAGTTAAAGTCTCTTACTTCGTTAGTTATAAGTGTTGATAAGTCACGATCAACTTCTATGTTAAATTGATAAGACTGCATTGAATTTATCTTCTTTAATGTCTTAATCTTATCAGAGTCACCAACAATTGCCTCACTTCCTATTTCAGGCACCTTCAAAGTATTTATAATAGACTCCCCTCTCCATTGTGCGTCTGAAAGGACCTCAATATTTAAAGGTAGTTGATATCCATTTTCTTGCATGTACGCAATTACATCTGGCATAAAAGAGGCAAAAGTATTACCGGCCCAAAGCGCTCTATAGATGACTAGAGTTCGTCCTTTTAAAAGTTCTTTTGAAGGAAGGATTCTCTCGAGCAACTTTTTTCTTCGATACTTCAGTGTAAAGAGTTTATCTTCATATTCTAAAGGATTACCCGTATAGCCCTTTTCACTGAACCCTTCTGGATAAATAGCTTTCATTTTAGTCACAGGTAGTTCTTGAGTATAGTTATCATCATCACTTAACTCATTTAGTTCACCTATAATTGCGTTAGAATTTATTCCCCATCCAAGTACAAAGTACTCATCACTTGGATACTGCTCCATAAGTCTTTGGGCAATTTCAGAGAATCTTTTTTTAGCAAATTGCTTTTGTTCAAATGGGCTCTTATCAATGATTGAAGCTATCGATCTGCTTCGCGAGTCGAGTTTAGAGCACGAAAATATAATACCTGACAATAATAGAATGATTAACTGAGTTTTCATCAACTACATATCGGATATACTTTTAGGATTTTTACAATCTTATCCAATAAATTGGTTTTCAGAATTATTAAAGAAAAAAGGGAGCTTAAAGCTCCCCCATTAGTATTAGTGCAATTGTACAGAGACAGCTTTTGAAACACCAGGCTCTTGCATGGTAACTCCGTAAAGTACGTCGTTTAATTCCATAGTTTTCTTATTGTGAGTAATAAGAATAAATTGTGACTCAGCACTCATCTCTCTTAGAAGTTCATTAAATCTACCGACGTTAGCATCATCAAGAGGAGCATCAACCTCATCCAGTAGACAGAATGGAGATGGCTTAACAAGAAATATTGAGAAGATAAGAGAAACCGCAGTCATGGCTTTTTCTCCACCTGACATGAGGTTAATATTTTGCATCTTCTTTCCTGGAGGTTGAGCGATAATATCAACTCCACATTCAGGATCATCTATATTTCCAACGATTTTAAGAGTTGCATTCCCCCCACCAAAAACGATTGGGAATACTTTTTGAAATCTCATATTCACTTCTTCAAAAGCTATCTTAAATCTCTCTTTTGATTTCGCATCAATATGTTCAATCGCATCTTCTAGGTCTGTTAAAGACTTTTTAAGTTCTTCTTCTTGAACCTTTAAGAAGTCATAACGAAGTTTTTGTCTCTCATAGTCTTCAATAGCTTGCCAGTTTATATCACCAAGACGAGCGAGTTCAGTTTTATAATTCTTTAGCCTTGGACCAAGGTCTTTAAGGTCCTGACCGTACTTACGAGAGAATTCATATGCAACCTTCTGAATTTCTTTTACTCCATCCTCAGTTTCCATAAAGTACATTGAGTTAAGGTCAGTAAGTCTTTCATAGTCCTCCTGAACATATTCTAAGAAACGTCCAAGGCTCTCTCTTAGGTCGACTTGGTACTTCTCAAAAATATTACGAACAACTTCCTCTTCTTCAACAAGAGCTTTCTCAAGCTTTACTTCTTTCTCATTAACTTCTCTATCGAGCTTAGAGATATCTTTAGAAAGTGTCTTAACCCTATCTTCTCTCTCCTGCATTCCAATAAGTAATTCAGCAAATTCATCTTTCATATAAGAAAGCACTTCATCTCTTTCCGAAAGAATATCAGCTGTTTCATTATTTTCATTTTCTAAGTTTTCTACTTCAGTTTGAAGGTTTTCAATCTCTTCATTCAGCTTTGTAACGTATTCATTGTTATTTTCAATACGTGCTGTTTGTTTTTCTAGCTGAGACTCCATATCTTCCAATTGAGATTTTAAAGAATGAACTCTAGTTTCAAAAGTCTTCGCTTCAACTTGTTTTTCCATTAAGACTTCACGAGCACTATCATATTCAGATTTTGCATCTTGAAAACTTGTTTCTTTATCTTCAATAAGTTCAAGCTTCTCTTCTAAATTCTCAGATAAAGCATTTTTCTTTTTATTGAAATCTTCTTCTTTTTCTAATATTTCAAGTCTAAGCTTAGATGTTTCACTTTTTCTATTTTGAAGAATATCAAGACGCGTATTTCCTGACTCCATTCCAGCAAGCTTAGAATCAAGGGCTGATTTCTTAGCAGCAAAGTCTGCCCTAGCGTCAGATAAATCATTCTTAGTAAGCTCGTGCTCATTCTTCTTCTCATCAAAAAGAGCTGTATTCTCTTCGAGTCTAGTTGAAATCTCTTCGACCTCTGTATTTAAAACGGCTAGTTGCTCAGTTAACTCTTCAATTAAGTTATTTCGCTCAACGGCACTTTGTGTTCCACTCTCATCACCTTTAATTGTTAGAACAACGGCCTTATTTCTATTTTTTACAACCTTTTTTCCTGAAAGATCAGTAATACCCACAAAGTTGATTGAACTGTTTAAAGTCTTTGCTTTCTCAACTTCTAATTCATCAACGATAAAAAGCCCCGATAGATAGGGAGTAAGCTTGGATTTATATTCAGCATCTAAATCAATTATATCTGAAACAGCGACTATACTTTCACCAAACTTTAACTTTAATCTTTCAATGCTCTCTTCAGTAACAATGTCAGCTTCTTTATCGCCGATAAGTATTTCAAGCGCTTTTGAATCATTATCAGAAATCCAAGTTTGCAGAAGACCTAAATCATTCTCACTCGTGACTAGAGTTTCAAAGAATTCACCAAGAAGAGAATTAACAGCTGCAGTGTATTTCTCATCACACTTAACAAGTGTTCCTAGAATATTATATGTTTCTGTTTCACTACTTCCTAAAAACTCAGAAATTCCTTCTTTTGCACCTTCCAGTGAATTTGCGATTTCTTTTAACGAACTCAGTCTAGAATCAGTTGTAATTTGCTCTTTAGTCTTTACGTTATGACTTGTATTTAATTCTCTATTTTTTTCATAGAGTTCATCAACAATAACTTTTAGTCCTACTTCCTTTTCAGTAAGTTCTTCAACTAACTTCTCAGCAGTCGTAACAGCTGCACGTTCGTTGGCAATTTCAGAAGATACTCCCGAGTATTGTTTTTCCAGAGCTTCAATTTCTGTCGCTAAATCTTGAAGTGTTGTTGAGTACTCTTCTAGCTTTGAATTATTTCTAAATGCGACTTGTTCCATCTCAGAAGAGTTAGTTTTTAATTCTTCAATCTCTTCTCTGATCGTTCTTAGCTCTTCTTCTTTAAGATCTAACTCTTCTTTAAAAAGTGAGAGCCTCTCCTCTTCACCTTCATAATCAAATTCTTTCTTCGACTCTTCAATAACACCTTCAAGTTCAGTTAGAAGAGTCTCTTTCTTTTCAGATCTCTCTTCCATCTCTTTTTTAAGCTCTGTTACTTCAGACTCTCTTTGTTCGATCTGCTTTTCGCGATCACCTAAACTATTGCAAAGTGAATTTAGTCTCTCTTCAGCTTTAGCTAGTTTATTAGAAACTTCGTTTCTTTCTTTCTGAAGATTTTCAATATTTTCAGACTTTTCATCTCTTTGAAACCTTTCTTCTTCAAGGCTGATTTCAAGATTATCCTTTTCTGTTGCGAATGTTTCTAATTGAATTCTCTTTTCATTAACTTCTATCGATCCATCACGCATTTCTTTTAAGTGATCAAAAACTTTATGAGCGTTAAATGAAATCTCAGTTCTTTGAACTTTATCTTTTAAAGATCTAGCTCTCTCAGCCTTTTCAGCTTGTTTCTGTAGAGACTTCAAGTTCTTTTCAATTTCAATTGTTAAGTCGTTAAGACGATTTAAGTTGGTTTGAGTTTGATCGATCTTACGAAGCGACTCTTTCTTTCTCATCTTAAACTTCGTAATACCTGCCACGTCCTCAATCATTGTTCGACGCTCAACTGGCTTTGACTGAACAAGTCTATTGATTTCACCCTGTGCAATGATTGAATAAGACTTTGCACCCGCACCAGTATCCATGAAAACTTCTTGAATATCTTTTAGTCTCGCCGGCTCACCGTTTATTCGATACTCAGTATCACCATTTCTATATAACTTTCTCGTTAATTGAATTTCAGAAGGGCTAGCAACCTTACTTCCAATATGAATATGCTTGCCCTCAGTGTTTTCAAGAACAAGTGTTGCTTCAGCAAAAGCCCCTGGACTATACTTTGACGAACCTGCAAAAATCAGGTCTTTCATTGAGTTACCTCTTAGGTGCTTAGCAGACTGCGCTCCCATAACCCAAAACAAAGCATCAACAATGTTTGATTTTCCACAGCCATTCGGCCCTACGATTCCAGTGATACCTTCATCAAAATTAATGATGGTCCTATCTTTAAAGGATTTAAATCCCTGAATAATCAGTCGCTTAAGTTGCACATTCGCTCCGTCGTCTCTAAATTTTTATTGTCGTGTGTGTGTGAGGCTCAGATTACCACTTTTAATAGGGGTTCGTACAGAATTAGTATAAGAAATTGCCCCTATGGACCCATGTGTTTTTAGATACTTATATAGACTTTTACTTACAAAATATTTCATGATTTTGACCTGCAGCGCATATAAATAATCTTTAGGTTAAGCATTCAATTTCCGATAAGAATAGTATGAGCTTAGTTCAGATTCCAAATAAAAGTTATTTTACAGTCGCATTTAATCTTATCTTAACAGATGTGCCACTTCCGTATGATATTTGGGTTAATTCATCGTCGACTGCTCATAAAAATAGATTTTTCAAAATTGTCTCTAAGGGCGAGAGTCTTACTGATGACACGATTAATGGCTTTAAAAAGTATCATCGCGTCTATGTACTTGAAGACGAAAGAGGATACTACCTTCAAAGTCTTGTGGCAAATGAACATGCTGAAGATGTAGAAAAAGTTGCAGTTATTAAAGATTCTGCTGTTCA
>CAWUIU010000238.1:0-5794 GCA_963922285.1 uncultured Oligoflexia bacterium
TAAAGGTTGATAAACCAAATGCTCCTTGGTCTGAAGTGAACTCAATAGGAATACGCTTTAAAAGCGCCTTTGCATATGCAGACCTACAGAACCCTGAAGTCGTTCTACTTCATGAAACTAATGGCATTGTTCGCTTAAAAGTTAAAAAGAACAATGAGACAAAAGATAAGTACATTTTTCGCGTCTTTCGTAAAGACAAACGAAGCACACCTCTATATACAAAAGCTGTGACAAACGAAGACATAGTTTGGAGACCAAGAGTCTATGGAGACCTTTTGTGGGATGTTAAAAGAGAAGATAGTAGTGCTTTAGACGCTAGCAGTAATGCCAATAACCTTAAATTGATAAATAAAGTCGCTAGAGTCTCTCCTGAACAAAAGAAGCTCTATCTTATAACGAAGAGCAAGCCGACAATTAATTTTAAATGGTTCGAAAATTATACACCGAGTAAGTACCTCTTTCAAATTTATTCCGCTAAAAGTAAAAAATTGCTAGCGACAAAAAATGTCACTGGAGCTAGTGCAAAAATAACTTTTCCCGCTCCTGGTGAATATGAATGGAGACTTGCCCCAGAAAGAGAAAGCGAATTTCTCCTCCCTATTGCGAATCAAACCTTAAAACTTTCAATGATTGAGCTTATTAAACCATCAGTTCCTCAGAGACAAATTATTAGATATAAGAATCTACAAACTAGGGAATCTTATCGAGTTACATTCCCTGCCGTTAAGAATGCTCAAAGATATTTCATCGATATTTATTCAGATGAAAAGCTTCAAAATAAAATTGTAACTGCTCGAAGCAGAAAGAATTATTTTTACTGGGTCAGTAAACGAGATGGAAGGTTCTATTTCCGAGTATCTTACTTGGATAAATGGGGAAGAAAGAGTCAAGTATCTAATGTTGGACAAATTGTATTTCCTATATCACCATTAGTTAAGTAATGAAATTTTTTAAACTTGCGATAGCTACATTTATAATCTTGAACAGTTTTGCTCAAAAGAACTTCACTCAACTTGAGGAGCTAAAACTCATTCGCGAAAGTGAAACGCCAGAAAAATTGAAAAATAAGTTTTACCGAATACCTTACACAATCAAAAATGGTGATACGTTTGCTAGTATCATTAAAAAACTTGTTAAATTAAACAGTGTTATTGATGGCAACACTAGAATGGTAAAAAAGACAATCAAAAGCAATTCTAACATAACAGACTGGGACAACCTACCTCCTGGAGAAGATATCTTTCTCTACGTCTCACCAATCTATGTCGATCGAAGTAAGTTATCGCTTTACATGAAAACTTTTAACAAGAATGAAACTCAGATTACAAAGTTTAAAGCTAAAGTACAAAGAAGAATTAATACAAGCATTTTCTACATGGCAAGTATTGGTCAATTCACTCAAGAAAGCCCAAGTCTAGGTAGCATTACATTTAACGAATCATCGCCAGCTTCTGTTGGCTTTGCAACAAGTTTTTTCCCAAAGAAATCTCACTTTGGCGGTTCAGCATCTGCATATTATTCATATATTTTACCGGCCGCAAATAATATCAATCAAACTGAGGTCGAAGTTCCAGCCGAGTTTGGAGGTAATTTATATCTGGATTACGAATTAATTAACCGATCCTTTAATATCTATGGTGGTATTGATTATGAGAGGTTCACAACATTTGATCTTGAAACGAGCCAAACTCAAGGACTTATTGAACTAAATGACAACTCTGTCATCTATGCTACATTTGGTGCATCGAAGTTTTTCTATTTCTTAAACCGTTCATGGTTTTCTAAACTTAGTCTATCGAAATCTCTGGCTTCAAGTCTCTCTAGTGATCTATCAAATCCACCTGAACCATATGATGGAATGAAGTACTTGCTATACTTAAACACTAAGGTATCAAAGAAGTTTTTTGCACATGCCCTTTTAAAGATCCATATGATGAGTTCCGATGATGATTTGACAACAATTAGATTTGGAATGGGAATAGGTTACTCTCTTTAACATTTAAAAGATTGTATTATATAATAGACTCAACAATTAATAATTTATTGGAGATAAAAATTGTCATTAGCAGCAGATAAAATCAGTAAGATTAAAAAAACAATCCCTGAAAGTGCGACAGTTCTTGTTCTCGAAGACATGACTAATATTAGAGAACAACTCGTCGGAGACCTTAGACAAATTGGTATCTTCGGGCCAATTCTTGAAGCAGAGAATGTAACTCAAGCGAGAGAACACTTAGCCAACTCTAAATTTGAGATGGTTATTTCTGACTGGAACTTACCTGATGGTACGGGCTTAGATTTCTTAAGAGAAACAAAAGCTAAAAGAGAAACCAAGAATATTCCATTTATTATGTGCACGACAATGGATGAAATTACCAATATCATGACAGCGATTGAAGAAGGTGCGACAGAATATGTTGTAAAACCTTGGGAAATTGATGAGCTTGCAGATAAAGTTCTTGATTCTTGGACACGTATTTACGAAGGTTAAAATACTCCTGGTGCAAGTTTGATAAAGAATTCACCGATACTGCTATCAAATGGGATAACGTAAATAGGATTTTCACCAGCTTGAATTCGAGATGACTCATCAACTATTGGTATTGCCATATCAAGCTTAATCCCGTTTTCTTCAAGTTCCTTCTTTGCTTGGCCGTAAATCATATTAGTTAACTCACCAGCAAAATCTCTAATTTCGTTATCAATCTCAGTATTTGTGGTATTCAACACCTTGTTCGAAAGATTTAGAAAACTTTGTTTAGGAAAAGAAACAAGAATAGATCCCTTAAAGAACTGATTCTTTAAAATTATTTTTCCTCGTATTGTAATTTCTTTATCGAGAGCCTTAAGTGCAATAGGCTTCTGGGCCCTTAACTCAGTTATGTTAAAACTTGTAATAACATTTTGACATGCCCTGATAAGTACCGACATAAACTCACGATCAAAAGTAGAAGTGTCTGTAGCTCCATAAGGAAATAACTCGTCATTAACAATTTCATTTATTACCTTTTTACTAAGAGGTAACGAAAGTGCTTTATAGCAAATATCTAGATCTTTAGGAATTTCAATTGTTTTATATAGGCTAAAGTCTGAAAACAAAAAATAAACGCATCTTGGTTTTCTTTTTAATGTTGTAAGAACCCTTAGAAGATAGTCCATATTCTTTAACTTATACGTTTCTTCAAGAACGATAAGATCAAATTCATTTTCTGATAGTAATTTTGTTGCAACGGTACGTGTACAAGCAACAAGGGTTTCCATTTTAGGATTATTATCAAATAACACCTTTAGATCATCAGCCCAATCGTAATTAAATGATAATATTAATAGCTTTCTAATAATTTTCAAATTCTCTCCTGTAAATCACAAGTCTTATCGGACATTTAAGAATTTAGATAATATTTAATTTAGATTTTAAGAAACATAGTAAGTCATAATGTGACTTTTTCCTTTGCTCAACATCATTTGCATTACAATCATTTTTATCTAAATGAAAGTCTGTAGTTTCTAACTGAAGATCGTTAAGAGCAATTTTTCGTATATTCTTTTTTACAACTTCAGGATGCTCTAAGGCCATCATTGGTTTAATATTAAGTGCCATTCATTAATTATACTACGCGTTATGACTTTTTACATAATGATTATTTAAAGACTTACATTTATAACATACTGATATTATTTGAATTGTTCAAATATTTTGAACTCAGAGAAAATCCTTATAAAAGAACTATATTAACTATGGTAAATTCGGCCTCAATTATCACATAACTATTTGATTTAATTCTATATTAGGGAGAGGCGAATGAAAATACACACTACTCTACTTGCAATACTTGCAGTAATGTTAAGTTTTTCTTGTAAAAGAGATACAAAACTAGGAAGTCAAGACAATCCAATTAAGCTTTATTTTACACCTTCTGTTGACGCTGACACTATTGCATCTAACTCAACTGAATTTATCCAATATCTAGAAAAAGAAACAGGTTATTTTTTTAAAACAGGAATTCCTACAAACTACGTATCAGTTGTCGAAGCCTTTGGTTCAAAGAGAGCTGACATTGGTGTAATGAATTCATTCGGCTACTTAATGGCCAATGAGAAGTATGGTGCATCAGCAAAGCTAAGAGTTATTAGATATGGTCATGATTACTATCAAGGTCAAATTATTGCTCACGTCGACAGTGGAATTAATTCGATTAAAGATTTAGAAGGTAAGAAATTCGCTTACACTGACCCTTCATCAACATCTGGTTATATGTTTCCATTAAAGATTATGAAGGAAAATGGGGTAACTCCAGGTAACCAAACCTTTGCAATTAAGCATGATAACGTTGTTACAATGGTTTACCAAAAGCAGGTTGATGCTGGTGCAACATATTACTCTGCTCCAGGTGAAGACGGAAAAATTAGAGATGCAAGATCAAGAGTTAAGACTCAGTTTCCGGATGTTGAAGAAAAAGTAAAAATCATACAGGTAACAGAAAAGATTCCAAATGACCCATTTGTTTTCAGAAAGGACCTTGATCCTGAAGTTACAAGTAAGTTCATTACAGCTGTTAAGAAGTTTATTGCTACTCCACAAGGAAAAAATATTTTTGAAAATATATATAGTGTTGGTGGTTTAGTAGATACAACAGATGCTGATTACGATGGCCTTAGAGCAGTAATCAGATCAATCAATATTAACTTAGAAGAGACTTTGCAGAAAAAATAATACGGAGACAAGAGATGGTTCTTGAAGTTAAAAATGTTAACAAAGTTTACCCAAATGGGACTCACGCGCTAAAAGGTGTAAGCTTTGATGTAAAAAAAGGTGAATTCCTTGTTATCATTGGTTTATCTGGCTCAGGTAAATCAACGATGCTTAGATGTATGAACAGACTACATGATGTTACGACAGGTGAAATTCTTTTTGAAGGAAAGGATATTACGAAACTTAAAGGTAGTGAAATGAGAAGTGCTAGGTCGAATATAGGCATGATCTTTCAACACTTTAATCTCGTACCAAGAAAGTCAGTCCTAACAAATGTTCTTTCAGGTACTTTATCGAGAACAAGTATCTTCAAATCTATTTTTGGACTTTATTCCGAAGAAGATAAAAAGAAAGCGATGGAATTTATCAGAATTGTAGGTCTTGAAGGAAAAGAGCATCACCGAGCAGACAATCTTTCAGGTGGTCAACAACAGAGAGTTTCAATTGCGAGAGCTCTTATGCAAAACCCTAAAGTATTACTAGCAGATGAGCCCGTAGCGTCTCTTGACCCAGCTACTTCTCACTCAGTTATGCAATATCTTAAGAAAGTTAATGAAGAGCTAGGAGTAACAGTTATTTGTAACCTTCACTTCTTATCACTTGTTAGACAATATGCTAGCAGAGTTGTCGCTCTTAAAGGTGGACACCTTATTTATGAAGGACAGCCCTTAGACATTGATGAAGAATGGTTCCAAACAATTTATGGTGAAGATGCCGTAGAAGTAACGATTAATTAAGGTATATATTATGAATACAACAACAGAAAATAAACCGACTGAAATTATAAACCCGGAAGATCTTTTCGGAGCAAAAGCAAAAAAGAATATTTCTGCATTTATAATCGACTTTCTTCTTTGGTCGTATACAGTTTTAGTGTCTTGGAAAATTGTTTTTGAAAAGGTAATCATGGGTTACAGATATCCAGAATTTAACTGGAATCAACCTCTATACTGTCTTGCAGCTGGTGCAGTTATCGCTGCAGCACTTTATATGACTTCTCTTTCGTGCGGTAGAGCCTTTACAAAACTAATGAAAAGAGAT
>CAWUIU010000239.1:0-5770 GCA_963922285.1 uncultured Oligoflexia bacterium
CTTTGGTGGTTATGTTCTTTCACAAATGGATATTGCAGGTGCTATATATTCTGGTGAAAGAGTTCAAGGAAGAACAGTTACGATTGCAATGGAGTCAATGAAATTTCTCTTACCTGTTATGGTCGGTGATGTTCTATGTTGTTACTGCGATACTGTAAAAGAAGGAAATACATCAATTACAATTAAAATTGAAGCTTGGGCCGTTAGACGTTTTGAAACAGTAAGAGTTAAGGTAACAGAAGGAATCTTTACTTATGTTGCTGTTGATGAAAATAGAAGGCCGATACCTATCGATACTCATCGTAGGAGGTCATAATGAGTAGTATTCTTGTTGCAAAGAATGTTTCGAAAAGTTATGGCGGAAAAAAAGCGCTGAAAGAATTTTCAATTGAAATTCATCAAGGTGAAATTGTTGCTCTGCTTGGTCCAAATGGTGCAGGTAAGACAACTTTTGTAAAGTCCGTATTAGGTTTGTTGAACATCGACTCCGGGGAACTTGAGCTCTTTAATTGTTCAACTAAGAATAGTAAGTCAAGACAGTCCTTAGCCTATCTTCCTGAAAAGTTTAAGTTTTATGATTATTTTTCAGTTGAAGATACCTTGGACTTCTATGCCCATATGTACAACGTTGAAAAAGAAAATCGAGATGAAACAATCGAAAAGGCTCTTGAGAAACTAGGCATAAGTGAGCTAAGAAAGAATAAGTTATCAACCCTTTCAAAAGGACAAATGCAAAGAGTTGGCCTAGCCTGTTCAATCGTTGGTGATCAAGATTTTATTATTCTTGATGAGCCATTTTCTGGTCTTGACCCTATTGGGATTAAGGATGTAAAGGATCTATGTCTAGATTTAAAGAAAGCTGGAAAAACAATATTGATAAACTCTCATATTCTTTCTGAGATGGAGAAGGTAGCTGATAAGGCGATCATTATTAACAAAGGTGAAATTAAAACAAGTGGTACAATTAAAGAAATAAGTGGTGATATGTCGCTTGAAGAGAAATTTTATCAAATTATAAAAGGTAACTAAGGAATAATTGTTGCAAAGTTCTATTAGTAAAGAATTAATAAAGAATACACTACATAAAGAAATGCGTAATAAAGGGATCATCTTTCTTTTTGTTTTCACAATTATATTTATCTTTGCAGGGCATTTACTTGCTGTTGCAGTTAAGAGCTTTGTGGATGAATCGAATTTAACTACTTTTATTGCTAACTCCTCCCAAGGTGTTATCATTAATTTCGTTTCATTTTCAACATCAATAGTTTGCAGTATCATCGCTGCCAGTGTAGTTAGGTCGGATTTAAGCTCTGGGGTACTTTCACAAGTTTTGTCTTTTCCAATATCTCGTTTTAAATATGTCCTTAGCCGCGTGATAGGTGCATGGTCTTTGTCTTATTCATTTTATTTGCTATCACTTATTTTTGGTATTATTCTTCTTGCTTTTTCAGGTAATATTAATATCGATCTTTCTTCATTGTTGATTAGTTCTTCACTAATGACATTGCAAATTTTTGGTCTAACAGTTGTCGGCATTTTCTTTTCGATGTTTTTTAATCGTCTAGGAGCGTTTTTAACGACTTTTGGCTTTTATGTTATATCAAAGATCGTCTTTCACTCTGTTGCTTATGAAGGTATTTCATTTACAGAGATGACTGTTGGAAAAATATTCAAATATATCATTTATTTTTTCACCCCTCGAGTTGCTGAGATTTCTTATATTGCTGAAGAATTTATTTATGGAAAAGACATCGATTACTCATCGATAGTCATGGGACTTTCACACTTTGTTGTACTCGTTGGTATTTGGCTCTTCTTAATGAAGCTACTTTTTGAAAAGAGGGAGTTTTAATGAAGAAGATAATGATTCTCTCTGCAGAGAAAACATTTCCGTTAATTTTTAAAAACTTTTTCGAGTCAAATTTTAAGGTTAGAGTTGATATTATTCTAGATACTAGAGACCTAACGGAAAAGATCAAGAAAGCTGTGCCTGATCTGATAATGACCTGTGATATTGACTCCGCTGCCGAGATCAAAACTTTGACAGGAAAAATTCTAAATTCCTTAAGTAAAGAAATACCGATGTTTTCAATAAATGGAAGTGATTTCTATGCTGAGTATCGTTGTGTAGAAGCTCCTGATAGTCTTGACCTGGGTCTCATTAAAGAAAAGGTAGAGGAAATTGTTGATCTTGATGAATCCGCTGAATCTTCTTTTTATGAAATCCTTATTGAAAACTTCTACCTCTTAACTGAGCCATGCTGTGATATTTATATTAAAATTTCTAAGCCAACTGGTGCAGAGTATGTTAAGAGAATAAATGCTGGAGATCATATTGATAAAGATGCCATTAAAAAGTATCAAGATATGAATTTAACTCATTTTTATGTCGAGCATGAAGATTATGAAAGAATTATGGAGCAGATTTTGTCGACAAGCTTAAGAAGTCTTATCGATGCAAATCAGACAGGTAATAATGCACTCGAGGTCACTGCTGATAGTTTTGAAATAACTCAAAACTTTTTAGATGAATTAGGTGTAAAACCGATGACAGTCAGAGTTGCTAGGGCTGCAATGAAGTCGATGATGAAATCGGTCTCCAGCAATAAGAGTCTTTCGATTCTGTTAAAAGATATTCTTAATAATGAGTCTACTTATTCATTTAAAAGAAGTTACCTTATCATGCTTTTTTTTAATGAAATCATTCCATATTTAGGTTGGGGAAGTGGTGCTCAAATGGCGCAAACCCTTGAAAAAATTACTTTTGTTTCTTTTTTTCATGATTGTTGTCTAAGAGATGAGCACTTACTTAGGATTAATTGTAAAGAGGATCTCGATGCTGCGGATTTAAGTGATGTAGATTATGCATTGATCGAGCATCACGCTAATAAGGCAGCAACGCTTGTGCAATCTGTTCCTAATACACCTCCCGGCGTCGATGTTATCATTAGACAGCATCATGGAAGCGCCAATGGTGTAGGTTTCGCACAAAAATTTACAAATAGTATTTCTCCAATAGCGGTCGTATTCATTGTGGTTGAGAGTTATGTGACGGAAATTTTAAATGCTCTCTATGATGGTCAAAAACCTAGAAATGCTGAGGTCTTTGCATTTCTTGAAGAACAATTTCAATTACCTAGTTACCGAAAAGTTATTGGTCTATTAAAGAATATGTCGATGGCAAAGAAAAGTTAGTTAAAGAAATCTCTTCGTTATTACTGAACTTATCAACATGGTGATGACGAAGACCACAACACTCAACGATGTTGAAATATTAGCTATTGCGGGGCCAGGACATAGGCCAATTAATCCCCAACCAATACCAAAAAGTGCGGAGCCAAAGATTAAATTCCCGTCGAGCTCACTCTTTATTGGCAAATCAAAACTTGTATCCAATTTTGGTCTATCTCTTTTTAAAACAAAGAAGAATGATACTGTTGTAACAAAAAGACCTCCTCCCATAACAAGAGCAAGGGATGGGTCCCAATTACCGAATATATCAAGAAAGCCAATGACTTTATTTGGGCTCATCATACCAGATATACTAAGACCAATTCCAAACAATAACCCACTGACTGCTGTAATGATATTTTTCATAAAATCCTCATGATGAGTACTGTTAAAACTCCTGTGATCATAAAAGTACAAGTGGCAATGATACTTCTTTTTGAACCACGAGAGATACCACATATACCGTGGCCACTAGTACATCCACTTCCTAATGTTGTTCCTGCGCCAACAAAAATAGCGGCTAAAATAAGTTTAAAGTCAATTTCTAAGTTTCTTGCATCCGCGAGGTGAATTCCCAGAGGTTTTGTAATGAATATACCTAAGCATAAACTTACAATAAATAATATCTTCCAGTTTTTTTCTTTGTTGTCTTCACTTAAAAATATTCCACGAAAAATACCACTGATGCCAGTGATCTTACCATTGAAGTACATCATCAAAACAGCTGAAAAACCAATAGCAACTCCTCCAATAAATGATTCAATAGGTGTAAAGTTTACGATGTTCATGATGCCCTCTACTTACAGAAAATATTGTGAAGAGATCGAAATAGTTTTAGAATTTCTTTTGATGAGATTTCATATGAAACCCATTTTCCCTCACGTTTCGAACTTACAATATCCATTAATTCACATTTTTTTAAATTTTGAGAGATAAGAGATTGAGATAGACCTGTCGCTTGCTCGAGTTCTTTTACAACCATAGCTCCTTCACTTAGGAAGCATAGGATTTTTAGAATATTTTCATTTCCTAAAGTTTTTAAAATTTTTGCAACTCTCGGTACATTCACAAGTACATTATCTTTATTCATTTTAATATATTATAATATGTTAATATTTAAGGCAAGAAAAAAGGACCTAAAGTGGTCCTTTCTTTTAATGTTTATGTGTGATCTGATTTGCTAATTTGTCGATGACTAGATCCATCGTTTTATAGAGATCTTCACTTTCGGCTTTGGCAATATAGTGATCTTGTTTATGGTTAACTTTAACTTCAGCTATTTGGCTATTTTTTTCAATCCAACAAACCCATTTTATTGTTGTTTCTGGTCCCAGGTATTTCTCAAGTTTCTGCGACTTCGATTGTATTTTTTGATCAAGTGCTTCTGTATGCTCTAGATTTCTAAATGTGATTTCACAACGCATATCTACTCCTTAAGTGTTTTGACATACTCATTATGCCAATTTGTTACAAATAAAATAGAGTCTATCTATCGTTTTTTAATGATTTACATCAGCATAGATAGTCAAAAATTTAAAATTAAGGTAAAATAGCACATATATTAAATTAATTTTAATGAGAAAAAATATCCTCGCATTCTCAAAAGACATCGGAGTTTAAATGAAAAAAGTATGTATTGTTGATGGGGCCCGTATTCCCTTTTGTCGCTCAGGTAGCAAGTATCTAAGAACTTCAAATAAACAGCTAATGACGGCAGCGATGAAGTCATTAGTTGATAAATTGAGTCTTAATAATAAAGAACTAGGAGAGGTTGTTTTAGGAGCAGTATCAAAACACGCCTACGACTTTTCGCTCGCTAGAGAATGTACAGTCGATGCAGGTCTTTCATATAATACTCCAGCAACAGATATCCAAAAAGCATGTGGTACTTCATTAGAGTCTGTGATTATGATTGCAAATAAAATTGCCCTTGGACAAATTGAGTCTGGTATTGCTGGTGGAGTTGATACAAATTCTGATATCCCAGTTGAGTTTCAAAAGAACTTTTCAGATGTAATGGCAAAAGTAAATTATTCGCGAACAGGTGGAGATAAATTAAAGGCATTACTTAGTCTTCGACCATCTGATCTTGTTCCAAATTTTCCGGCCGTAAAAGAGCCACGCACAGGTCTTTCGATGGGAGAGAGCTGTGAAGTTATGGCCAAGAATTGGAATATCTCTCGAGCTGATCAAGATCAATTAGCTTATGATTCTCATCAAAAAGCGCATGCTGCGTATGAAGAAGGTTTCTTCGATGATCTGGTCTATGAGTTTAAAGGAATTAAAAAAGACAATATCGTTAGAGCACAAACTACTCTTGAAAAAATGGGAAAATTAAAACCTGCTTTTGATCGTAGTGAAAAAGGTACGCTAACAGCTGCTAATTCAACACCTCTTTCAGATGGTGCTGCCTGTGTTTTCTTATGTTCAGAAAAATATGCAAAAGAAAATGGATTAAATGTGAAAGCCTACTTTTCGTTTAGTCAAAGTGCTGCTGTTGATTATGTAAACGATGAAGGTTTGCTGATGGCGCCTGCGT
>CAWUIU010000240.1:0-5730 GCA_963922285.1 uncultured Oligoflexia bacterium
CGTCAGTAATGATTAAATCTTCTTTGCTCAAGAATGAAATTCAAACTTGGAATGGCGATGACTTTAAGTCCTCAGCCGATCTTGATGTGTGGTTAAGAATTAATGAGAATAGTCGGTTTGCGTTTATAGCGAAGCCACTTATGGGATACAGATTAGCACAAGAGAGTTTCAGTTTTCGCATTGCTAAGTTGAGAACTTATAAGCATGACATGTTCTTAGTCCTAGAATCCATAGAAAATAAAACATTAGAAGAACTAGAAGATAGTTATTTTCTTGAATTTAAAGATATTACTCTTAGGATTGTTAATATTGTTCGATCTAAAAAGTTAGATGAGGATCTACCAGCTTTTGATTATAATTGGCATGTCTTGTTTAAGAAGTCATTTTTTAGTTTATGGCATATGAAATTTTTTGTAATTGGTTTAATTATCTTTATGATTAGACCATTGCTCACAAAGCAGAACAGGTCTTTATATTGGAAAAAAGTTGAAAGATAAGAAAAAAATTATTCAAATTGTTAGATCCCCTGCTGGTGGCATAAGAAAACATGTCATTTCTCTGATTGAAGGGATAGATGATATATCAGAAGTCGTTTTAATTACAGACGAGAGAATGGCAGACTCTGGTTATAAAGAGTTTAAAAATAGAACTAATATAAAAATTTATGATTTAAAGATTAATGATAAGCCAGGCTTATTAGATATCTATAATTGCTTGAAAGTATATTTAATACTTCATAGGGAGAGGGCAGATATCGTTCATGGTCATGGAGCTAAGGGTGGAATTTATTCTAGAGTTTGTGGCTTTTTAAATGGCTCAAAAGTTTTTTATACAGCTCATGGTGGATCGATGCATCTTATGCATGGTTTGTTTAAAAATATCTTATATTCATTCATTGAAAAGTTTCTATTTGTTTTCACAGATAAAATAATTTTTGAATCAAGGTATTCAATGGATACTTTTGCTAGAAGAGTTTGTGATGATTCTGAAAAGTTTATACTTAATTATAATGGTGTCTCACCTCGAAATACTCGAAAAACTATTTTAAATCTATTGCAAAAAGACTCAGTGAACTTAGCATCTTTTGGTCTTTTAAGAAAAATTAAAGGACATCATTTAGTTATAGATGCAGTTAGAGTGCTAAAAGAGAAGCATGGATTAAATATTCGTTACACTATTTTTGGTGAGGGTGAAGAAATACAGAATTTACGAAATCAGGCATTAAGAAATAATGTAGATTCTTGTGTAGAAATTAATAATTATACAAATGATATCGATGCAGAAATGTTAGAGGCTGATATTGTGATACATCCATCAGAATTTGAATCCTTTGGCTATGTTCCAGTTGAATCCATGATTCTAGGTGTACCAACGATAGGATCTCTAAATGGTGGTCTTCATGAAGTTTTTAATGAGGGTAAAGTTGGTTTCGTAATTGATGAACTTTCATCTGATGCCATAGTTAAGCAAGTAAAGTATATTGTTAATAATCATAAAGCTGTTCAATTAAAGTGTGAAGAGGCAAAAAAGTTTGTAGAAGAAAATTTTAGTGAAGAAAGCTTTGTCGCAAAGTATGTAAATATTATTTTAAAAAATGAATAAATAATTTACATGTGATTCTTAATTAACTTTTCTATTTGGGTGATTGTATCCAAATTTTCAGGTAATAATTCTTCAGCAGAGATAGATACACCCATCTCAATTTCTATCTCACTTACTAATCTGATAAAATCGAGACTATCTAGTAGTTTATCAGAAATAAGTTTTGAGCTTTCATCGATATCTAAATCTGGTCTGATATCGTTTAAAATTTCAATTATTTCATTCATTTATTGTTCTTCCCATTAATAATACTATTTCTTATCAATTTTCGATCTATTTTTCCAGTGCTACCAGTTGGTAGTTGTGAAAAATGTACGAATTTTCGGGGAATCATATAAACGGGAAGTATTTCTCGTGAGTCTTTAGCAATCTGTCTCTTTTGTTCTAGTCCTTCAACAGTACTATATGCACAAACAATTTCTTGCTTAATTGAGTCATAAATAGAACATGAAGCCTCAATATAGTCTAAAGAGTTAATCTTCTTTTCTATTTCCTCCAGTTCAATACGATAGCCCATGTGCTTAATTTGATTGTCTACCCTACCTATATATAATAGCTCCCCTCTTGTGTTATATTCTACAATGTCGCCAGTTTTATATATTTTTTCAGGGTAGTCATTATGGAGAGGATTCTGTATGAATTTTTCATTAGTTGCATCATGATTTCTCCAGTAGCCAAGGGCTAATGAGCATCCCCTTACACATAGTTCCCCTTTTTTTCTCGGAGTATTTGATTCAATTAGATTATAGTTTTCATCGAAAACTAATATATCGGTATTATTATCACTATTTCCAATAGGTATAGATTCGTCATCCTCTAAACTGCGTTCAACTGTAAAATGTGTACAAGAAATTGTAGCTTCAGTAGGTCCATACAAGTTTGAATATTTTGAGGTTGGCAAATGCTTTTGCATGTACTTTAAAGTACTAATTGGCATTGGTTCACCGCAAAATAAAAAGTGTTCTATGTTTAAATCTGAAGCATTTTCCAAGGCATTAGTCTTGGCTAAGTAGTTAAAAGCAGTCGGTACCCAAAATAGATAGTTTATTTCACTTGATCTGATATACTCAACTAATTTTCCAGGAAACATAAAAAGATTTTCCGGAATAATGTTGATAGACGCTCCAGCAGCAATACTACAATAAATATCGAGACCAGAAATATCAAAGTGAAATTGAGACTGATTTCCAAAATGTGTGCTTGAGTCTATATCAAAGGCTTCAAGGGCAAACTGAATATAGTTAGAAATACTCTTGTGAGATATTACAACTCCTTTTGGCTTGCCGGTTGACCCAGAAGTAAAAAAACAATATATAGGGTCTGTATCTGTCGTTTTTGAAATTATATCTATATAGTTAAGTTCCTGATCAGAATCCTCTTTTAAAACTTCTTCGATATTTATTACTTCAACATTCTTGAAGTTTACTAAAGCAGTCTCATAGTATTTTGTATTTGTAAGAACAACTCGACTATCTAATTCATCAAGTACTACTTTAGCTCTGCTTATCGGGTTTTTTATATCGATAGGAGTGTAGAAGTTCCCAGAATACAAAGTCGCAAAAAAAGATACGATGGTAAGATCACTCTTTTCAAGATAAATAGCAATTGGTTTCTTTTTCCCAAATTTAGTGAGCTTTGAAGAGATATGGATAGATTTTTGATGAAACTCTTTAAATGTAGTTTCTTTTCCATTATGGATAATGAAGGTCTTATCTGGTGAATTTTTCACTGTTTCTTCTAAATATTTTACAACAGAGTTAACCATAATTATTCCTTTGATAGAATTGCAAGCCCTATTCCTGTACGACCATATCCATTTCCATTATAGAACATATATCGGTTGTTCTTGTGATCAAAAATGAAAGGATATTCTATCATTTCACTGTCCCAACCGGTCTCTGATACAGATATTCCTGCTAGGTGATCTTTTCTAATCCACTTATGGCCATCATTGGATTCTGCATATCCAATAGTGTAGTAGTCACCTCTTACTGCATACCACATTTTGTAAAGACCGCTCTCTTTTAAAACAAAAGGTCTACCAAAAGCATATTCAGAGTTGTCCTTGTAATCTAGAGCTATTTCACATTCGCGTTTCCAATTTATTCCGTCATCAGATTCAGCATATTTAAGATTGTAGACATGCAATGAATCTTCACCATTATTCTTCCATTCATCCATCGATGCATACCACATTCTTAATTTATCGTTATCATTTAATACGAATGGACTAGCACAGCTATAAGGTTCATGAAGGGTTCTGGTCATTATTGGACCGTCTCCAACTCTTTCGAACTTATTTGTATTTTCATTGTAGAATGCTATTCCGATTGAGTTGTTCATTGGAACAGTTTTTGTTAAGCTCCATCCAGTATAGTAATAAGCTTTTTTATTATTGAAATGCACAAATGAACCTGGAGTTACTCCGCAATCATCAAATGCGCCTACTGGTCCATGCTTATAAATTGGCTCAAGGTTAAGATTAAGAATTTTTTTAGGCTCATTAAGATTAATATCAAAATAATTTAATTGTGATCTGTTTTTTGAGTCTCTAGGTGCAAAGTAGACTCGAATCAAATCGTTCTCAAAGTCTATCGTTTCTACGATTGGCATTAATGAACACGAAAGACCATCTTTGCTTGTAATATTAGGGTCAAATATTCTTCCAATTTTATTCCACTTCATATCATTCCTTGTTTCTTATCTTATTGATCGAGTCAGGTCCACAGCAAAATATTAAGTCTAGTACTGTTACGTAATGATTAAAGGGTTCATGCAATTGTTTATACTCGGGATACAAATATTCAATGTAGTTTAGAATGATATTCTCTTTTTTAAAGAGTTCTTCATTCATAAATTCTTTAGATGCTGGTCCATTTATAAAGTAATCACAGCCGAGTTCCTTACAAATCTTAATAATTTTCTCACCATCTTTTGAACCTTGAATGTTTAAGTCACTAGACTTTACCCATTTACACTCTATTCCTAAATGGCTCGCAATTAGTTTTGTAGTATAAATATTCAACTCGTTTAGACTGTCCCACTTTCTGTTAATGTATATTTCATCTAATATATACAATGATTCGCTAAAGAATGGAGCTTTAGAATAATTAGTTTTTATTGATTGATAATGTTTTTTCTGCCAGTCACTTTCATTATTTATTTTAACATCACAGATAAGATCACCTCTAGAAGAGTTCACAGGAACACTTAGCCATGTCTCTCCATTAGATGTTCTGATCTTATTTCTATTTCTCCAATCTCTTTTTGTATATTGAACATCATCGTAGAACACAAATGTATCAACTTGGTCAATGAGATCGAATACGCCTTTCCACGGTATATAGTTAGGTTGGAGCATTGCTACTTTATTCATGGCTAAAATCTTCTAAGTATTTACTAAATACAGTTCTTTCTTTTGAAAAGGAATCGTCTTTAAAAATAATGATATTAAATTCAAATGGCATTGATGAGTTATTTAAAATTACGTTTCTTGAAAATTTATATGCAATATTTAGGATCTTGGCTGGATCTGCGTAGAAATCAGTCTCACTTGCTTTATAGTCAACCTTATCAGATACAAAATCAAATGATATGCCTTCCTTAGATATATCAAACGACTTTTTAATAATTTCTTCTACATATTGGTAGTTCTCATCTTCACTTTCTTTGATCTTAAATCCGAAAATTCCAGATGCTATTATCAGGTCAAACTCTTTTCTTTCGGAATAAAACTCGTTAAAGTCCGTATTGATAAAGTTATACTGATCTTCTTGATGTTCTTGTTTAGCGACCTTTATGAATTGAGGCATTAAGTCGATACCTGTATATTCCTTAGGATGTATATTATTGGCCTTTAAATATTTTAAGAGGTCGCCAAATCCACAACCAATGTCTAATAAGCTTTTATTTGTAGTGTCGAAAAAGCGGCATAAATTATGAAATCTAATTTCTTGTTTATTCTTTGACCAGCCCAAGCTTTTTTCGTTATAGCCAAACTGCTCGAACTTCTCTCGATAGTAGTCTTCAATCTTCATATTTATCTCTTTTTTGAATATCCTAACCTATGATAATATTGGCTATTTGTAAATTATGATGCAGTTAGGCATTGGAAAAGATTTCTTGTTT
>CAWUIU010000241.1:0-5704 GCA_963922285.1 uncultured Oligoflexia bacterium
CAGGGTCTTCACTATGACCTTTAAAGACACTTGTGATACTGTTGTAACTTGGATGAACACCTTCAAGGCTTTTTTTCCTCATCTTTTTTAGAACTGTTTTAAGGGATCTTAATCTTCTATTATATGAACCTTGATTCTTTGTTAGAAGAGTGGACATAATAAAATGACCGCCATCATCAGACTCTCTTACAAGGTCGCTTTCAAGACCTCTAAAAAGCATAACATTATTTTCGCCTTCAACTTCATTTGGTGTTTCAATTGCATTAAGCCATCTACGCCAAACAGCAATTTCAGTCGGTTCCATTTCGTGCCATGGCATGTAAGTTTCGATAACTTCAACTACTGCTTGTCTATTATTAGCTGCGATAAAGTCATCAAGCTTTAAATCTGCCTTATCAAGATCTTTTAGCATTTCTTTCCAGTGCTCTGGAACAGACTCTTTTCTTATTTTATTTTCAACTGATTGTGCTTTTTTAGCTTTTTTAACCAATAACTCAGCATCTTTTTGTCTATTTGCGATGTAGTCATCTAACTCTTGAGATGGATTATAGTTATTAGCATAGTGCTCTCTCACTAGTGAAATCGCATCAAGTTCAGCTAGTGCTAATTGATACTGTGCTCTTTTTGAGCCAGCTTTGGCATTAACACTCATTTCGATGAAGTTAACAGGGTGAGCGAAGAAAGAATTATTTCCATAGTAGCCTAATGGGCCGACTATTTGTGTAAAGTGGGCAACTTCCTCTAAAATGACAAGAGGGTTGTTAAGACCTTCTTGTGTGATTTTTAAGTGATAAGTGATTCCTTTTTCTTCATCAAACTCAGGAACTATTTCTGCAAGTGCACCATTTGATAGCTCACTTGGGTCAACAACAGTATACTTTGCATTTGCTCTAAAGGCTTGACTTTGCCCAAAAAGGTCAATCCTTTCTGAGAGCTCTTCGACTTTTATTTTTAAGTATTCTTCATTTATTTCTGATAAAAGTTCATTAGATTGAACTAATTTCTCGGCACTAATTAGAGTTTCATCACTTGCTTTAAAGTAGGCGAGATAACGGTATTCATCGCCACCTCCAAAACCTTCTGATCGTTCAATTGTAGGTAGGAAGTTGTAAGCAAAGTTACCTGATCCAGTTATTTGAAAATCAAGCCCACCTTGTCTCATTCCAGACCATACGTATCTTCTAATCAAATAGTCATCATCTATTTGACCACGTGGTCTAAGAGCGTGCATACCTTCAGTTGGGGCACCTGACTTTACTGATATGTTTAACCACTTCTTCAGTTTATTCAACTGCGGTTCAAATTGAGTGATAAGTTCTCGGTATGACTCAACAACTTCATTACTTTCTGCAATCATCTCAATTTCTAATTTATCTGTCCCTGGATGCCATTTTCCATCAACATATGATTCACTAAGTCCAATCATTGGCATAGGATCAGATTCGGTGATCTTTTCAACAATAGCCTCGAGAATTTCTCCAGCTTGTAATGATTTCTTAGTAAAAGCATTGTCACTAAAGCCTTTGATACTTTCACCCTTTGCCTTAATGTCTGCAAAAGATGGGACATTGCTTTCATTTTCAAATAATGAGAAGAGATAGTACTTAAAGATTGTTCCTTTCTTAGGAAAAACTTCTTCTATTCTATTTCTTAGTTTTTGCGTATTTGATAATTCAGCTGTAGGAATTGGCAAGAGTTTCTTTGCCTTATCACGAGCAAATAGCGCATCAATAAGAGCGAGCTTACCTTTCTTTCTTTTTGAAGCACTACCTGCGGCAAGTGTTTCACCTTCGCTGCCCATAATGTCTGAAACCATGAGATAGACTCTTAAGAAGTCATCTTCATCATCAAAAATATCTCTAAGGTATGATGTTTCAATTTCAACAGTGTCAGCGTGCTCTCTCATACGTGCAAGCCACTCATTTGTCTCGACAAATGGCGTACTAACGTGGTTAACAGTTCCGCCAACTTTATATGAATCAGAGTCAAGGTCGATCTCCATGAGGTCGCCCTGTAGTGGTTTACCTGGACCTTCTTCATTCATATGAGAAACATGGCTTGGAGCAACAACATCACCAACTTCTAGACCTTTTCCTTCAAATGCACCGGCAGTACCAATATATGTAATTAATTTATGGCCAGTTTCTTTTAGTGCTTCACCTGCTGGAATGACCTCATCGCCCCATGCATTTGAGACAAGACGCCAACGAACAGTCTTTCCTTCTGAGTTTTTAAAGACAACGTCACCAAAGTTAAAAACAGAGTTATCAAAAGTATATCGATTAAATCGAGGTTCAAGAAAGTTATCTGCTTCCATGAACTTTTGAACTTTTGCAAATGTGTCATTGATAAATTTTTTATTCTTTTCAATGTTAAATGAATCACTGTTAAAGTCATTCATTAGTGCGACTACTTTATTATAGTTTGAGCCAAGGAGCTCTTTTAGTTTTGCATTCTTCTTGCTATACATTTTATCAATATTTGCCATTTTCCAATGGAGGTAAAAACGGTTTTGGATAGCAGCTGTTTGACCGATAATAGTACGGTCTGCTGGAGGAAGGTGCTTAAGCTTATTTATAAGCCTCGATTTCATTCGAGCCCTTTCAACAACGAAGTCACCTTTTAATACAACTTTATTACTGATATCTTTATTGAAAATATTACTTAGTGAGAGGTGATAGAGAAGGTGTTCGAGTCTTTCTTCTCCGCCTACATTTGTAATTGCGAGTCGATGAGTATCTTCATTAGGATATTTAACAAGATATATTTTGTTATAGTTACTACCTTTTGTCTTTACTTCACCAATGATTTCGCCACCATCTTTTGCTACATTTTTTAAAAACTCTCGAGGGTTTGTTGGGTGGAATTCTACTGTTCTATCTGAGTCAATCGCTTCCCAAAAAACTGCTCTAGTCATTCTGTCAGAAATGTATTGATTAGAATCAAGAGTCTGCTCAGAGGGGTCCATGGTGTCAACTGTGAACTCTTGCCAGATACCGTCTGGATTTTCTTGTGTAATTTCAGGAAAGTTTCGTCGGGCAACAACTTTTCCATCTCTAACAATAAAACCAGCGTTGAGTTTCTTTTTAAGAAAGTTATAACCCCAGCTAACTTTTTGACTAGATGTTATGGCCTGTTTTTTTAGAAGGTACTTATTTATAAGATTATCAAACTGTGATGAATCACTTAAAAGATTTTCAGGAAAGTCTGATAGGTTACTCATGACATACTGTGCATCAAGATCTTTTAATGCTGAAATTGCAGCGTCTGGTACTTTGCCATTTTGACTGTGTACAAATTCTGTCACATAGTACAAGAATCGATCAAGATTCAAGTAAAAGACTAATTTTTCGATTTCTGAACTGGCAGGCTTTCTAGTTGAAACTCGAAATGAGTCTTGACTAATAGGTCCGTAAAGCTTGTAAGTACTACAACTTACGATACTAATAGCGGTAAATAAGGCAATTAAAAAAAACTTCATAGACACTCCGTCGACATTTTCTAGGTAACTCTACAAACTTATCGTAGAATTGAAGGTGAGAATTTAAACATATTTTAAGGAATTTTTACAAGTGAAGTTGTCAGGTTATATTCATAAGAATAGAGAATGGGCAAGTGACAAACTTAGTCTCGATAAGGACTATTTTAGTAAGCTATCACAGGCACAAAGTCCAAATATTCTCTATATAGGCTGTTCTGATAGTAGAGTAAATATAGAGCAAATGCTTGGGGCAGAGCCAGGTGATATTTTTGTTCATCGAAATGTTGCTAATATCATACCTGACGGAGATGAGAGCTCCAAGGCCGTCATCGAATTTGCTGTGGGAGTCTTAGGGGTTGAGCACATTATTATTTGTGGGCATGCTCAATGCGGTGGAGTCTTAGCAGCAATGGATGACCAAGACTTAGGTGAGCTGAATCACTGGATTGCAAATATAAGAAAGATAAGAAATAAGAATGCTGATGAGCTTAATACTTTAACCTTAGAAGCAGATCGATATAAGAGACTTATTGAGTTAAATATTCTGGCGCAAATTCCACAGTTATTAAAATTTCAAGTTGTTAAAGAAGCTGTGGACCGAGGTCGACTTGAGATACATTCTTGGTTTTTTGATATGCATACAGGCCTTATTGAAGAAGTAAAATAGTCTACTATGTTTTGGTTTTAATGTTTGACTCTCTTGTGTAAAATCTTTCTAAATAAAAGAAAGAGGTCAACATGAGTGAAATAACGTCAATCCTTGAAAGCTTAAGCTTTGATAAGTTAAACTGTGACTATGCCGATGTTCGTATCGAAAAAGAGGTGTCATCAAAAATTTCATATTTTGAAGAAGAATTAAAGTCAGCTGCAACTTCTCCATCCTTAGGTGCTTTTTTACGTGTGTTTAAAAGTGGAAATTGGGCATATAAATCGACGACAAACTTGGAAACATTGAGAGAAGAATTAGAAAAACTATGTCAAGATGTTGAACTTTTAAAACCTGTAGAAGGAGTTAATTGGCCAAAAAGAGAAGCTATCAAATTTAATAAAACTTTTTATAAAGACAACTCTTGTTTAACAGCAACAATGAAAGAGAAAAAAGATTTATGCTTAGCTCTTATTCACGAAATGAAAAAAGAGCCTCTCATTACAGGAGCGAGAGCTGCATACACTGATAAGTATAAAGAGAAGTGGTTTAAGGCCAGTGATGGAGTTGAATTCTATTATGATCAAAATCTTGCTGGTGCTGTTGCCTTTTACACTTTAGTTGATGGCGAACATCGTTATGAAGATCGAAGTAATATCTTCTTTCAAAACGCTAAAGGGCAAACGGAATATGCGTTAAGTGAACTTAATAAGCTTATTACAGAAGGCAAGAAGTTTCTAACTGCTCCAACTGTTGAGCCTGGAAAGTATAAGGTTCTTCTTGATTCAGAAATCACAGGTATTTTTACTCATGAGTCTTTCGAGCATAAATCGGAAGCTGACTTTATGTTAGGTGATGAGGCAATTAAGGAGGAATGGCAAATGGGTCAAAAAGTAGGAAGCGATATTTTAACGATCGTTGATGAAGGAAATACTGAAGGAAGCTCTGGTCATGTTCCAATTGATGATGAAGGTAACATGAAAGAAAAAATATATCTCATTCGCTCTGGGAAATTAGCTGGTCGTCTTCATTCAACACAGACGGCAATTCTTCTCGATGAAAAACCTACAGGTAATGCTCGCGCTATGAATTTTCAATATGAACCAATTGTTCGTATGACAAATACTTATATTGAAGCTGGAGAAAAGTCTGTCGATGAAATGATTTCAGGTGTTGATGAAGGTCTTTTTATAAAAGGGGCACGCCATGGGATGGGGATGAGTACTTTTACGATTGCTCCAAGTAAGGCTTATCGTATTAAAGATGGAAAAATTGGTGAGCCTGTTAAGGTTTCAGTTATCTCAGGAAATGTTTTTGAAACTTTGAATTTAATCGATGAAGTTGGAAATGATTTTCTAATAAAGTCGAGTGCTTTTGGGGGCTGTGGAAAAATGGAGCAATTTCCATTACCAGTTGCTGATGGTGGACCAACAATTCTAGTTCGAGAAATGACAGTTAGCTAATAAGGAATTAATAATGAAAGAATATAGAACTTTAGATAAAAAAATTACAACTTTAAATATACTAGCAAACGAGATAAATGAGATTCGTGATGTTGATATAAGAGAATCATCAGT
>CAWUIU010000242.1:0-5590 GCA_963922285.1 uncultured Oligoflexia bacterium
TTCTTGGTTTCTTTTTTTTCAGTCTTTTTCTTTCTTGATTTTTTTTCACCTTTCTTAGCTGCGTTTTTCTTTGTCTCTTTTTTAGCTACTTTTTTCTTTGCAACTTTCTTTGCAACTTTCTTTGCCGCTTTTTTCTTCGTTACTTTTTTTGCAACTTTTTTCTTTGCTACTTTTTTCTTAGCAGCTTTCTTAGTTGTTTTTTTAGCTACTTTTCTAGCAGCTTTCTTAGTCGTTTTCTTAGCTACTTTTTTCTTTGCAGCCTTCTTTATTGCTTTTTTCTTTGCCACGTCTAAGTCCTTGTTATGTATATCTAAGTTAAATAAAAATATTGTTCAGTATATCTAAACTATTTATTTAATTTCAAGGTTTTTGTAAAGAATTATCTAATACTCTAAACCTTGATCAGTTACTCCAGGAATACTATTTCCTGGTGAAGTAAACTCATTTAGTTCTGTTTCTTGGAGGAAATTAACCATTTTGTCGGCAGATTCCTCAAATTCACTCATGAGATTCTCTTGAAGTTCATCGGCTCCAATTCCTGAAATCACATTTCGGATAGGAATGAGTTTTGTTGAATAATAATTTCTCTTATGACTTCTATTTTGCACAGCGTTTTGAATATTTTGAAAAGGAGAGTCCATGTCTCCAGTTGAGGTTGCTCCTTGAATAAGTCCAGGAGCATAGGCTGTTGAAATCTGTAAGTTGTCGAGATCTGGGTTTGGGCGATAGGTCGTGTAGTAGAAGAGGGCAGCGTTACCTTCTTCCCCTTTTTTAACAATATACTGAGTGACAGACTCGCTAATTGGTAAAATTCCACATGTCTTAGGACTTGCTGAACCGACCTGACTTCTAAAGAGAAAGTTAAACTTTGAAGCAATGCTGGCTGTTCGACAATCAAGTGGGTTGTTTACGATTTCTGTTGCGCTGGAATCAAGTGTTTCAGAAGGGTCGTAGATTCCTTTCGCGGCTTTTTCATACTTAGGGTCCGCTGCAATGTAAGCTTCTGCCGTTTTCTTAAGTGCATCAAGATACTTCTCAACAGGCTTACCTGTGGCTGAAAGATAGTCCTTAATAATTGTCTCAACTGATGATCTTGAGCTATATAGAAGGCTTGAGCCATAGAGTGGGGCAAAGAGAGCGACTCGATCCGAGCCACCACTTAGATAGGTTAGTGTTGGCGGTGATTCAAGTTCTGCATCTTTATCATGACCTCTAAGCGTCGGAATGAGGTAGTTCGCAGCATCGTAGTTTGTCGGTTTACGAGCTAGTGCAATAGACTCATTAAGTTGTGCAGTATCTGCAAAAGATGCTCCATTGCCAGCTCCTGCAACGTTGAGTGCGTCTCTAAATGCAGCAAATTGTTCACCGTCAAAAAGGCCAATCCCTTCCACAATAGGTGTTGATACATTTGGATAGGCTTTAAGCTTTCTGATGAAGGTTCCATCTCCTCCTGTCAGTTTTGTTCCTGAGTTAGGAAGAGTATAGATGAGATTTGGGATACCAAACCTTACGTCAGCACCGTCGTTTTCGGGAATGCCACCGATATTTTCATCATTACTTGTACCCGAGATATAGAATGGGTTTGAAGTGTCCTCTGGCGGAATAGGATTACCGGCGTCAAAAGTCGTCGATGGCTCAAAGCCAAGAATAAAGTCTCTTGTCCTTTGAGAGTTGTCCGGACCATTTCTTGGGCTATTTGCCTGAGAGTCTCTGGAGCTAGCTCCTTTTGGGTCAACTAGTCTTGGGCCTATTCTTCCACCAAATGGTTTAGCAGCGGCGTAAGCATTTAGTTCAATTCCATCACTGCCGGTAGTAAACGGATTTAAAAGACCAACGTAGCGAGCGCTGCCTTTAACTCCATAATAAGTCATAATACTTGGATCTTTATAAAAGCCCATAACGTAGCCAGGTACAGGTAGAGCTGTCTTACTTGAGCTGCAACCCCCTTCTGCACTTGTTCCTGTGTTATCAGCAATACCATAATTTGTTATGCTTTCAGCTGCATTAGGCGAGAATGTTGTAAAGAACGTTACGTAATTGAAAACCATCGGGATGAGGTTTAAGTAGGTCTTCGCTGTAGCAACTGTTTTATCTGGTGGAATAAAGAGATTGCTTAAGCTTGATTGACTTATATTGCTAGAGTTGGGGCTAAGTTCTGTAAGGCGAAATGAACCGGTGATACTTGATTCATTTTTAAACTTACCACCACCAAGGTTTTTATAGGCAGCAAAGAAGGCCTTGGATGTTCTCTCAATCATTGCTGGTACATCAGCTGAAAGATCACTTATTGGGTTTGAACATCCACTAGAGCAGACATCTGCAATAGGTCGTTGATTAACTATGTATTCGAGATTTCTCATACGCAGAGAGAGTTCAATTGATTGAATCCAAGCGCCAACGCGATTTCCAAGTACAACAGGTACATCGTTTCCGCTTACTGATTCTCCAGTGGAGTAAGCGTAGCTAGATGCGGCCATGAAATTATAAATACCTCGCATAACGCAGTTCTTAGCTTTTTGTTCAACTAAGGTATCAATGGCGGCATCAAATTGTTCTGCAACATTTGGTAGTCCGGCAACTTCAAATCGAGGAAGACCTGGAACGGAGTAAACGTTGCAAACATTATGTGAAGATCCAAAGTGAACACAAATACTTGGCACATTGAATTTATCAGTTTTTGGATTAGCGGCATCAAATGGCTTTAAGCGAAAGTCCATTTTGTTTGGAGCACTACCTGAAGAGACTTGGGTTTTAGAGTTAGCATTTTGACCAAGAACATAGTACTTGAACATCCACTCTTTATAAGTGTTTCTCATCTCCCAATTGAGGTGAGCGATATTAGTTAATCTTCTTGCTTGGACAGCTGCTCCCGACCAAGCAGCAGCATCAACTGCATTTTGTAAATTAATCTTGGCCTTGACGAAAAGTCCGACATTAACAACAAATGCGATAAGAGTGAAGATGAGCACCATACATATAGATAAAAAGATACTTACTTGACCTTTTTCCTTGAAATTATCAGTGGTGGTTTTATTTGCTCTTTTCATTATTTTTTTGAGTGCCTTTTCGTCCCCAATTCTAAAACAGGAAAATCTATTTGGCACTACCTTTCAATGTCTTTTCACTGCGTTGTAAAATTGGGCCTTGGCCCACACTTTGAAGTGTAATAAGTAATCTAAGTGTATCCAGAGGCTTAGGGAAGCGGAACGTTGGTTTTCTGGGGGCAAATCTTTTATTGACATGCCAATTAAGGCAAGCACGCTGCTTGCTTTCTGTTTCAGCACGTCTTAGGTGGGTTGTCGAAGGGCTTCCCACCTCCTTTTTGTAGATTAGAAAAACCTACCTGCTAGAAGTAAGTGAGGGATTTTGGTTATAATAATAGGGCAGGAGGATCAATGAAGTTCAGTAACCACCGAGCTCTTGAGCACAGAACGTATCAGTTTAAAAACCCACATATGGAATTTTTTTGTCCTTTATGTGGAACGAAGAGAGCCGTTGTCACGAATCCTCATCTATCTGCAATGAACTATTTGCAAATTTCTCTTATTACAATGCTTTTAACAGCGTCTCTTTTTCCAGTGATGGGCTTTAAAGGAGTATTTTCATTATTTTTTGTATGGGCGGCTTTTGAATCAGTTCTAAGGCTTAACTTTAGAAAGGAGGTTCCATGCCCTCATTGTGGCTTCGATGCCTCTTGGTATAAAAAGGATGTAAAGGTCGCAAGAGCAAAAGTTGATGAATTTTGGAAGGCAAATAGTAAGGTTCAACCAGGGCACAGCTCTGTTCTGGAGTCATCGGTAAAAGGAGATGATTCTGAATTACTAACCGGTGTTGCATCGCAGGGTAGCGAATTTGAACAATACTCTGAGCGCGCTTTTGAATAATCTCCTATTAAATTATTGAAAACTAATATAAGCATATCCTTGGAATTTCTGAGAGTTACCAAAAATCTATTATTAACCTCAATTGCATATGGTAATTGTGGCTAAAAAGTACTATTCTGAAGCCAATACAATTAACCTTGCGGTTTTGTCAGGAATCTAATTTTGCGCCTGGCATGCGCGATTAAATGGAGGACGTAATGAGTATTAACAAGGTTATTCTCGTAGGTAGACTTGGACAAGATCCAGAGCTTAAGTACACACCATCAGGTATGGCGGTTTGTAATTTTTCAATTGCAACTAGTGAAAACTGGACAGACAAGAGTGGTCAAAAACAAGAAAGAACTGAATGGCATAGAATCGTTGTTTGGGGAAAATTGGCTGAAATATCAGGAAAGTATCTTGCAAAGGGAAGACAAGCTTATGTTGAAGGTCAACTTCAAACAAGATCTTGGGAAGCTCAAGATGGTCAAAAAAGATACACAACTGAAATTGTTGCTAAGAATGTTCAATTCCTAGGTGGAGCTTCAACTGGTGTAGATAACGCATCTATGGGTGGGGCACAACAATCGGCACCGGCTTCTAACAACAACGATATGATGAATCAGGAATACAATATTCAAAGTGATGCCAGCTTTACTGCTGATGACATTCCATTCTAGTCGCGGATTATGCCCGCGTTCAAAATGCGTAAGCATTTTGACGTCGGAGCTTGCCCCTACGGCATCGAAGATGAAGCAGACGAGCCCTACTTGGTACCGTCACGCGGGCGTCAAAAAACGCACCAAAGGTGCTTTTGACGACTAGCTGTGGGCAGACAGGCTTCGCTTAAAAAATTAATCGATTTAATTGAAAAAAGAAGGGAGCTAATCAGCTCCCTTTTTTATAAAAATTACACACTGTGTCGAATTTTCTAAATAAACTTCCCTTGTGTGCTATAAGCCTTGCACACAACTGAACACTAAATATATGAAAACCATATGAGGGAAATTTATGAAGAAATTACTACTGAGTTTATGCCTTTTAACATCTCTAATAACTCCAATGAAAAATGCTAATGCTGCAGTCGCGGGAGTTACAGCTATTTTTAGCCCTGTCACTGCTGGGTATATTGCTCTAACTGGACTGGGATCCGTATTTTTGAGTCGTACTGAGCTTGAAGGCAGTCAAGATTCAGCTCAGATAATTCAAAGAGCTTTATGGTTAGTAGGTATTATACTTCTTGATGAAGAATCAGGTAATCAAGAATTTTCAGAAATTGATTCAAGTAAGGCAAATGAGCTTGGTTTAAAAGCTGAGCAAGTGAAGTCTTATAATAGAGATCTCGAAGAGCTAAATATCGTCTTTGAAGATGTAAAATCACAAATGACAGAAAAGACAACACCTGAAGATGCAGCAGCAATTTGGGAAGATAATTTTGAATTCTTATCACCTGAAACAGTTGAAGTGATTAAGGTACTAGCAACAAAATAATAAAAAGTTTAAAAAGAAGGGGGAGCTGAGCGGCTCCCTTTTTTTATTTCTGATTCCATTGTTCGTTAGACAGGCTCGTCACACTTGCAGGAGCTCTTGTTTTATCTCCAGAGTTTGCACCATTTGTTTTTTCAAATTTATCCTTAGATTGATGGTGAGAGTCAATTGCGTCCTGTAATCTCTTGTCATGATTTTCAGTTATAACATCTTGCTTCTCTTTAAACTTTAAACACTTT
>CAWUIU010000243.1:0-5567 GCA_963922285.1 uncultured Oligoflexia bacterium
CGAAGAATTATGTTCCAAAAATTATGGCCCTAGCAATTATCGGAAAAAATTTAAAATCATTTGGTTTTGAAGATATTGAATATCATGAGCCATTAGACTTTGAAGAAGTAAAAGTAAAAGGTGCTCTAGACCTTTATAAAGTTGCCGAAAGAATTGATGTCGACTTTGAAGAATTACAGAGGTTAAATCCGGAAATTAGAAGATGGTTTACTCCACCAAATGTTGAATCTTATTCATTAAGAGTTCCTGTAGGTAGTAAAGTGGTTTGGCAAAATTGCTGTTCGGATACTTCAGAGTTAATTGCCGCAGACTTTCAAAGCTATCGAGTTAAGGGAAAGAGATCAAAGTTAAGTGATGTCGCAAGAAAGTTTAAGATTAAATACTCAGATGTCCTTACATGGTTAAATGATGGCAAATCTAAGAATGCTCGTCTAAGAAGAGGAGAACTTGTCACTCTTCCTTTTAAAGTTGGTCAGTCTAAGAGAGCTAATATGTATGCTGATCTTTACGACAAACCAAGAAAGAGTGTTATAAGAAAAAGAAATTATAGAAAGAGAATTCGTCTTGCTAAGAGAAGAGGAAAAAAGATTACAACTCCTTCAAGATATTATGTTGTTAAGAAGGGTGACTCTTTATGGTCGGTTTCAAAGAAAACTGGAACTTCGCTTGATACATTAATTGTTTCAAATCTTAACATTGTGCAAAGAAGAATGATTAGAGTTGGTGACAAACTCGTTATTCGTTAAAAAAGTCAAAAAATAAAATTGTATTTAATAAAAAGGCGCGAATTTTTCGCGCCTTTTCTTTATTTATGAGGATATCTTAGGCTATTATTCCCATCTACAAGGGGAATAGAGAATGGCATATAGCGACATACTTAAGCTTAAAAAGAATGAGACGAAAAATGAAGAGCGTACATATGTTCAAAATTTAATTGTTGGTTCTAATATTTTTACAGCATCTCTATTTCAAAAACTTTCTAATAACGATATCGGTGAAATTAAAGTCCTTACTGAATCGAAGTTTAGCGAAGAAAACTTTATCTCTCTTGGCCCAAGCTCTATTCGAGGTGAAAGTAATATCTCTCTCTTAAAAGAGCTGGGAAGCAAAGTAGAAGCATTCAATTCTGTCTTTTATAAGGATATGAAGTTTCACAAATTTGGTTCTCGTTCAAAACCGATGAAGCTTCTTTGGGGTGAAGAGTACTTTACTCAATCGTCAGTAAAAGTTGATGAAAGAGAAATTTTAAAATTAGGCGACACTGAAGAGTTACTCAACTTGATAAATAACAATCTTCTCGACTTAAAAATATCATCTATTGAGAAGCTTGAGTCAGAGGAGCTTATCGAGAAGAAGGAATGGGCCCTGCATTGTACTAACGGTGTTGTCGTTGAGTGTGAGAACCTTTACTGGGGTGAGACACCTTATCTTTTCTTGGACCTCTTAAGTAATAAGAAAGCTCTTTCTAATGAAGCGATACAGTTTCTAGAGTCAACAAAAACACCTTGTGCTCTTTATGTACAATTTCAATTTGAAGAGAGTTTAATTGATAAAAAGGAAACCATCTTTTTTCCATTAAGTTTTACTCATGATTGGGGTCATTTTATAGGTGATGTAATCAACGAAAACTCTGAACAGACCGCCAGATTTGTCACATACGTCGATAAAGACGAGAGTTCAGAGGAAGATATTTCTAAAAAAATCCGTCTTTTGAAAAAAAATATAGAAAAAAATTTCGACAAATTTAAGACGATAAATTTCCGAGAACAAGTGATTTTATCAGAGTTTGCTCCATGTTCAAAAATTGACGATCAACTTGTGAAGGAAGCAGATCTTTTTGGTGGTACGCTAAAGTTCTTTAGTTATAATGCACCAATTGACCACAGTAATAACAATATCCAAAAGTTCGGAGATTCTGTTGGTGCGTCTAGTCACTTTGTTCGTGGCCTGCTTTCGGAAGCCGCTCTACTAGGCTAATTCCCTTAATTTCTCTGCACATTTCAGTCATTTCAAGGTGTTGACAAAAAAGTAACACGACATGAAAATTTTAGTATTGAAATTAATAATTAAAAACGGATGTTTTTCAGTTTGAATAAAACTGACATATCAAGGAGAGAAATGATGAAAAAACATTTAGCAGTTGCTACTGGATTGGCACTACTATCATCATCT
This sequence comes from uncultured Oligoflexia bacterium, assembly GCA_963922285.1. Lineage (GTDB taxonomy): Bacteria > Bdellovibrionota > Bacteriovoracia > Bacteriovoracales > Bacteriovoracaceae > Halobacteriovorax_A. The sequence goes on from CAWUIU010000243.1 coordinate 2,173, forward strand.
GCTTTTGCTACAAAAGCTAGATTACAGGCATTAGGACAAGGTGATACTTCAAAGTTCATCAATGATTCAAGAAATGTTTTCTTAAACCCAGCTTCACTTAATCAGATGACTAACTATGTAGTTACTGAGTGGGGAACAAACCAAACAGCTGACGAGTCTAATACGGCTCCAGGTGCTGAAGGTGGATTCTTTAACAAGAGTGGCAGCCTTAATTATGGTCTTTACTTTGGTTCAGAAAGAGATGCATTTAACTCAGACTTAAATACTAATAACTTTTTAGCTGAAGATAATAACATCGATTTATTCTTTGCTGGAAATATGGGATTTGATTGGGGTGCAAGACTTTCTTACAACTCAAGTGAAGATAAGTCAGGTTCAATCAATAAAGAAAGTGATGGTATGGGACTTGGTCTTGGTATCCAACACGGAAAGATTGGAGCTTACGCAAACCTAAAGCTTTCTGGTGAAGCAAAAGGTGATAACTCTTCTGCAGATAACAAAGTTGAAGCTGACTTAGGACTTAACGTTGGTGTCAGTTATAAGCACAAAGATTCAACTTTTTACGTAGACTATGACAAGTCTGGTTGGGAAAAAACAATCAGTGGTGTAACTGATGAGAAAACTGTAACTAGCTATACTGTTGGTTGGGCTAAGTCATACGCTATGACTGAAACAGCAATGGTTTTCGTAGATGTAAACTATAACTCAATGGAAACTGAGACGGTTAGTACTTCTTCAACTACGACAACTACAAATACAAACCTTCCTGTAACAATTGGTTTTGAAACAGAAGCAAACTCTTGGTTAACTCTTAGAGCTTCTATCTCTCAAAATGTTGTTATCAACGACACTGAAACAGAAACAACTGGTTCTGCAAAGACTGAAGGATTTAACGCAAACAATACTAAAGTTAATGCTGGTGCAACAATGACTTTTGGAAAGTTCATGGTTGACGGTGTAATTGGTACAACTCCTGATGAGAGAAATGGTTCATCAACAAGTGGAAACGGAACTAACGAAGGTGTTCTTTCTACTGATAACCTAATGACTAGAGTTGGTGTAACTTACAACTTCTAATTTAATTTTTAGTTATTTCACGGAGATAGAAATATGAAGAAAATACTATTAACGACAGCGGCTTTAGCGACACTTTCTTCAAGTGTATATGCAACAAAAGCACGTATCGAAGCACTTGGTGAAGAGGCTGGGGATAATTACCTAGTTGAAGACCAAAGAAGAATTTTTACAAACGCAGCGCAAATTCATAACTATGTTAACTCTTTAACATTTGAATGGGGTAATCAAGGTTCTGCTCTTGATACTGACGCTGAAAGTACACCTCAAGCACAAGGTGGTTTCATCACTAACTGTGGTTCACTAGTTTGTGGTATCTACCTTGGTGACCAGTCTAATACCGTCAGAGCACTAAGAGTTGTTGGTACTGATATTGGCAGTACTACTTTTCAGCCTTTAAGAGCTAATGACAATACAACTGCACTATTCATTGGTGGTGGAAGTAATGTTAAATGGGGAACATTCTTCAGTTACTCAAGTAATGAAGATAAGAATAGTTCTGGAGAGAAGGCATCTGAAGAAGCAATGTCACTTAACATTGGTGCAATGACAAATAAGTGGGAAGCTTATGCAACTATTGGACTAGGTAACGAAGCTGAATTTGATAATGGGTATACTCATTCAAACTCAACGACAGTTTCTGCTGCTCAAAAATTTGACGGTGACCTTGGTCTTAGAATCGGTGGTAACTACAAGTTAGGAAGCGACAGAGAAGTTTACTTAACAATGAAGAAAATTGACTGGACTTCAACTTCAGGGACGACTGAAACTGAAGGTGCTTTCATGTCTTACCAAGCTGGTTACCAAAAAGACTTTGGTAATGCATTTGTAAGAGCTTTCTATGAGTCGATTGAAATTGAATTTACAAGATCAGGTGTTGATACAGCTGAGCTTACAAGAACTAAGCTACCTGTTGTTATCGGTTATGAAGGTCAAGCAAACTCATGGCTTACTTTAAGAGGATCTATTTCTCATAATCTAATGGGGAAAGTTGAAGGGAAGAATATTTCTAACTTCTTAAGTACTGCTGGATCTTTTTCAACTAACTCACACTTACAAGTTGCTAACCAGTACAATGCTTACACAAGCGGTACTTCATACTTAGAAGGTGAGAAGACTCTTGCTAACTCAACTACTGTAAATGCAGGTGCGACTCTTACTTTTGGTAAGCTAAGCATTGATGGAGCTATCGGAACGACAGCTGCTTCAAGATCTGCTGCTACTGCAAAAGATGAAGGTGTATTATCTTTTGATAATCTACTGACAAGAGTTGGTATGCACTACAGCTTCTAATTTTAAATTTATTTAAATTTAGATATAAGGAAGGCACTCAATAGAGTGCCTTTTTTTAATCACACTTTTTAATTTCTCTTTTCACATTATAAACTTCATACGGTGCGCTTCCATCAGTGTAGTTGGTATATAGTCCATATGACATTGTAACGACCTCTGCAGAGTCATCACACTTGAATTTGATAATAGCATCGTGACGATCAGTATCGAAGTTTACTTCTCTTACATGCTTTGCAGCTTCAGCACAAACACCTTTAGCAGACTCTTTGTAACAATATGACTTAGCATTTGCTTCTTGTTCGCTATTAAAGTCGAAAGTTGATTCTTTAAAACTAGGAGATAATAAAGTCTTCTTTTCTTTTGGTTGTTCACATTGCTCGTATGGATCATTCTCATAACATGCATAAGAGTTAAATGACTGAGCTAGGATAAGTAGAGATACGATGTATTTCATTTGCATTCCTTTAAAAAATTTATGGATGGTTTATAACATTAATTGACGCAGCGCGCAGCAGCATGTGAAATAAATACAATTAAATAAATATTTGAATTTATTAGGCTAACAAAGACTTAATACAAGTCAATATTAATACTTTATGTGTCGTAAGGCTTCATAAGCTACGGTTGTAGCAACATTTGATAAGTTTAAGCTTCTGACATGTTCAGAGAACATGGGAAGGCCATAGAGCCTCTCTGGAAAGCTCTCAAAGATATGTTTAGGAAGCCCCTTAGTTTCAGATCCGAAAATAAGATAACAATGTTGTTCATAGTTACCTTCATAAAAAATACGATCACTTGTCTTTGTGTAAAAGTAGAGATTTTCGACAGCTGGATTTTCTTTCTTATGGAAATCATCCCAGTTTTCGTACTCACGTACGTCGACATATTTCCAATAATCAAGACCCGCTCGTCTTACAGCTTTTTCAGAAAGTTCAAAGCCATATGGTTTAATAAGAATTAATCTCGCGTTGAGCGCGATGCAAGTACGCCCAATACTCCCGGTGTTTCCGGGAATATCAGGCGCATAT
>CAWUIU010000244.1:0-5545 GCA_963922285.1 uncultured Oligoflexia bacterium
TTGTTATACTCGTAAGTATAATAGGTCTCAACCTTAAAGCAGCTCCTTCCATGATTACTTCTGGAGAAAGAACACCGTATTTTTCTTTTAATTTAAATATCGTTGTAAAGAGCATTAAAGAGTCATTAACTACAACACCGGCCATACCAATAATTCCGATAAAGGCCATAATATCTAACTTTAAATCTTGAAAGTAAAAAGACCATATAATACCAATAACCCCAAATGGAATTGCTGTACAAATAATAAGAGGAGCACTAATACTTTTCAATATAACTGCCAGAACAAAGAAGATTCCTAAAACTGCATAGAGGATATTCTTACCGACAGATTTTTTATTCTTTCTCGATGCCTCATCAGCATCCTGCACTTTTAAATTAATATAACTAAGTTCACTTTGAAGCTTACTTATGATTGGTTTCACTTCTTTTAAAAGCGTCGTCTGAGTAACGATTTTTTCATCATATGTAATATTATAATTTATTGATCTATTTAGGTCCTTATGCGAAATACTTTGTTCTCTTCGGGATTTTTTCCATTCCCCTAAGTCTTTCGTCTTGGCAAATTTTCCGTTTCCGAGAAGAATTCTTACTTCCCTTAAAGATTCTAAAGACTGTTTATCACCTTCTTCAATATATGAATATATATTTAGAATTTCTGGCCCAGAACGATACTCATATACTTTATCATTAGTAACATAATTTCTTAATTGAATCGAAAGATCCCTTAATGAGACACCGTGGGCATGCAAAGCGCTTAACTCAGGGACAAACGTCCATGAGTCAACTAACTTACTAGAAGCAGGATCTATATTCTTAATCCCCTTAACATCTTTTAAAACATTCGTAATCTTTGAGTCTAATTCATCAATATGCATTGTCGACTGGCTAGTTGCCAAGATTTCAATTATTTTGTCTTTCGAAGTCTCTTGTCCATCTTTACGTCTAGAGATTTCAAGTACTTCAAACTTTCCCGTCTCCTTTAACTTTTCAATATTTTCTTCTAAATATTTTTCGACATATTTTTTTCGATCTTCAACATCATCATTTAATTGAGAAAAAGAAATTGCAAAAGAAGTATACTGTGCTCCTTTCCTATTCTTTCCATTTCTCCAGATCTCACCTGCTTTCGCTGAAATATACTGATAACGACTCTTATCTAATCCATCTAGCATTGCCCAGACAGGTTTCATTTGTTCTTTTGTATCTTCTAAGCTTTTTGATTCTTTCAGCTCAGCAACAAGAGCAACTCTTTCACTTGAAATTCTCAAATTAAAATCCATCGGTATATTCTTCTGTGCAAAATAGACTGAATATCCCATAAAGATGGCGAATGCTGGAATCGTTAGATACCTCCATCTCAAACTAATTCTTAACATCTTCTTATAACGAAGTTTCATTCTTTCAAGCACTGCAATCTTTTTTTCTTCTTGTGGCTTTTTCACAAAGTGCACTAGATGATTTGGAAGAATAAAAAAACATTCGAATAAACTCACTGCAAGAGCTGCAATAACAACAATAGGTATAGCCATCATAATAGCTGAGAAACCATCATTTCCAAAAAGAATTGGTGAAAAAGCTACCATAGTCGTTAAAGCTGCACCTGTGATTGGAATCCAGGTTTGGTTTACCGCCTGTGCAGCAGCGTCCTTAGGTTTCATCCCTTGCTCGAGATTTTGCGAGTACTGCTCAGCAATAATAATCGCATCATCAACTAAAATTCCTAGGACGAGTAACATTCCAACGACAGAAATTAAATCGATACTTATATCCATATTACTTAGAACGAAAAATGTGAAACAATAAGCAAGAGGAATTCCAAAACTAGTCATAAGAGAGTTTTTTAAACCTAGAAAGATCATCAAAGTGATAACCACTAAAATTATTCCAAAGATAGAATTCGACTTAAGAGCGTTGATTTGCCTTTCAATAAACGAAGGACCGTCACCAACAAGGGTAATATCAATACCTTTTGGTGTATTTTTAGACTCTTCAGAAATAAATTTTTCGACACTCTCTTTTAAAGTAATTGTATCAGTTTTAATTTCCTTAAAAATCCAAAAATTAACCGAAATCTTTTTATTTAAAAAGTTACTACGAGTCTTCTTCGATAATTTTCTTTCGATTGATCCAATATCTTTTAATCGAACTTTGTGTCCTGAATTATTCGCTCGAATTGTGATTTCTTTGATATTCTCAACATCGACACTTTTATTCTCAATTTCAACCAAGAAATCATCAGAACCCTTTGATATCATTCCCACCGGATATAATCTAAAGCTATCGACAACTTTTCGATAAACTTCGGATGCGGATAATTGATAGCGAGATAACATTTTTGGATTTAATTTAATGTAAATATGTTTTTTACGAACCTCATCGCTAATTCGAGTGATACCTTCAAGTCTCGCTAGTCTCTGCTTAAAATCAAAGAACCATCTTTGATGAGCCTCAGATTCTTCATTAAATCCAGTTAATGCATAACTACTAAACCATGATTCCGTTTGTTTAATATGCTTTACTTTTAAATTCTTTATTTCTGAAGGTAAATTAGAAGATATGTTATTTACCGAATCCTTAAGTTTAGTTTCAACTTCACTAATATCTTTGACATCAGTCTTTACATGAATCTTAATTTGAGAATAACCTTGAGACGAAGTAGAGTTAATCTTCTCAATTCCTGGGATACTTTTTATTGCCTGCTCAATTGGAATCGTCACAAACTTTTCAACCTGAGCAGGCCCCGCACCACTTAGAGAACTTGTGATTTCAACGATCGGTGTTTGCCAACCTGAAATGAGATTTCTCTTCATTCCACTTAAAGAGATTAGACCAAAGATGATCATCATAAGACTAAGTAAGTTTACAAGAAAACTGTTCGCTATAAAGTAGCGTACCAAACGATTCATATAGATATCCCAATAAATTTGGGATTAAAAATAAACAAATTAATAAGAGTTTACTAGCCTAAGGTGTAATAATGACAGAAAACTGACATATAACTAATTAAAATCACGTCTTTCCTACAAAGAAACCTTATTCACAACTGAAAGTAGTTTAATTGTCTGTTGAACCTGATAGTCTTCATCCGGAGTATACTTCTTTGGTAAGTCCTTATCCTTATCAAGGTCTCTGTTATCTTTCTTTGTTTTTGCGATTCTTTTTGCCCTCATCGCCTTTTCGCGTTTCTTTCTCGCAATCTTCTCTTCTTCAGTTTCTTTTGTTGCTGATAAGTGATTTCTCAAATCAATTTCACGAATTGAATCACTTGTCGTCATATTTTCTTTAACCCATGCTTCTTCTACTTGAGAAACGATCACATCTGGTTTTACACCAATCGTTTGAATTTTCTTTCCTGAAGGTGTCATATATTGAGCAATGGTTAACTTAAGCCCTTCCTTTTCCGTAACTTGAACAATTTTTTGAACAGTACCTTTTCCAAAAGTATTTGTTCCAACAATCAATCCTCTTTTGTGATCTTGTACAGCGCCAGCAACAATTTCTGAAGCTGAAGCTGAAGAACTATTAACGAGAACAGCAAGTGAAGTACTTAAATCCTTTAACCCCGATTTCTTAACATAATGTATTTCTTTATTCTTAGGATCTCTTCCTTCTGTACTAACAACAATACCTTCTTTTAAAAAGATAGAAGATACATTAACTGCTTCTTCTAGTAACCCTCCTGGATTAGACCTCAGATCAAGGATAATTCCACGAAGCTTTCTCTTCTTTTTTTCGATTTCTCTCTTTTTAGAAGCGAGAGCTTTTCTAATATATTTTCCAGAATCTTTCTGAAAACTTTTTAAACGAATTAGAATATAATCACCAAGTACATATGATTTGACTGGTTTAATTTTAATAATTTCTCTGGTTATTTTGAAATTACGAATTTCTTTTTCACCTTTTCTAATTATTCCCAAATTTATAGCCGTCTTAGGATTTCCATTCATTTTATCGACAGCTTCATTCAAGGTTATTCCTAAAGTAGAATCTCCATTAATTTCAACAATTTTATCCCCGGCCTTAATTCCTGCTCTAAATGCGGGAGTATCTTCAATAGGAGTAACAATGACAAGTACACCATCCTTTTGCGTTACTTCTATTCCAAGACCACCATATTCCCCTTTTGTATCATCCTGCATTTTTTTAAACACTTTTGCATCTAAAAAAGAAGAATGAGGATCAAGAGTCGTAAGCATTCCTTTTAATGCTCCATCAATTAACTTGTTTGTATCAACATCACGATAGTATTGATTCTCAACCACATGCAAGATTTTATTAAAAACCTCTAATTTTTCATAACGTGACATTGTCTCTTTAGCAAATATAGGTAGAACGATAGCAATAGCGATTATTAGTTTTATCTTCATCATTAAATCCATTTTTTAAACACAACTATCTTTTAACAACAAGCCTAGAAGTATTTAAGATCTTATTTTTCTTTCTAACATCAAAGTACAAATTACTATAAAGGTCTTTTCTTACAGCTGCATTTATTTGACCAATGCTTTCAGCTCTTGCAACTTTAGCTCCCTTAGATACTGAAGGAGTAAAGTTTCCAAGATAGACACTAATGACTTCTTCACCATGATCTATCATAATAACATTACCATAATTTGCAAGAGAGCCATTATGGACAACAACCCCTGCTTTTGCAGCAATGACAGGCTCGACGATTTTTGTTTTATAAGTAATTCCACGATTCTTCTTTTCACTACTTATATAATCTTTGATTGGTGAGAGAAAATCTCTTTTATAAGTATACTTAATTTTATTTTTTTTCTTTCTTAGTTGAGATTTTGCCAGATCTTTAGCTCTAGTATATTCATCTTTAATTTTTACGTACTGTTCAACATAGTCGTTCTTCGAAACTTCGAGTTGTCTTAACAAGGTCAGGAGCTCATCCTCATATTTTCTTGTTGAATTATAATCTTTTGAAAGAGATCTTAACTGATCACTCATTTTGTCAAGATTCGAATTAATTAGAGTTACTTCTTTTTTTCTTTTATTTATTCCTGAAATAAGAACTTTTCGTCTTAGAATATCCTCAACAGACTCAGAATCAATGTCTTGAACAAGAACACTTCTATAAGCTCTACTTAGCTTTTTTCGGTAAGTCTTTACGACATTTTGTTGTTGTAGAATCTCTTTCTTTAGCTCATAAATCTCTAAGTCAATGACTTGTCTTCTTTTAACAATTTCAACATAACTTAGATTTTTTGCAGAAATCTTTTTTTCAAGTCTTGCAATTTTATTCTTAGTATTAATGTAATTTCTCTTCAAGCTAGAAACATTTCTTTTCACAGTAGCAAAGCTAAAAAGAGTTACTAAAAAATATGTCAGAATAGTTTTTCTAAGCATTATCGATTATACCAATTTCCAGTGCGACCAAATGCAAATGGAACAAGAAGTGCAAGAACACTACATAGTACAAGATTTACAATCTGTGGACTTAAAAAGCCAAAGCTAACAAAATTAGCAATCAACGCAGATACACTAAATGCAACAATCATTAGTTTCAATCGAATATATTTTCTTCTTTGAAA
>CAWUIU010000245.1:0-5534 GCA_963922285.1 uncultured Oligoflexia bacterium
TGACATTCTCCCTCACAATATCCCTATATAATATTGTGTCAATCCTGTTCGAATACGTCTAGCTTATCTTTTTAAGAATAATTTCGACAAGTTAGCTTGTAGAGTTTATTGTGTTCTCTTAATGATGAAGGCCTTACTCTTTATTAGTGCTTACCAGAATCGCTCTATGTAGATTAATCTTATGAGTAAAGTACTTATTAAAAACCAAGCATAAATTTTTGTTTGGATATTCTCATTGATTTGGTTCATAGGTCTGAGGTGACCCCCATAAACTAAAGACAATAAGTGGTTGATTTTTTAGCAGAAGAAAACCTGTCTTCTCCATGGTAAAGAAAAACCAAGGAGATGAAAAGATGAAAAAACCACCGGGGAGACCAAGTAAGTATCCTTACGTGTTTAGAAGGATGATTGCAGAGAACGCGCTATCAGGAGCTTTTACTTTTAGGGAACTTGCCCAAGACTATAAAGTACCTCAAGGCTGTGTTTCAAAATGGAAGCAGTTATATGAGAAAAGTACTCTAGAAGAGATGATAGAGAAGAAACCAAAGAGCGATCGTTTAGTGAATAAAGTGATAACTCTTTAAAGAGAAAATAAGCAGCTTAAGGAAGAGTTAGGAGATCTGTACTTGTAGATGGAGCTTTTAAGAAAAGCGGAAGCTTTGGCACGATAGCTGAAAAAAGAAGTTACATCAAAAGATTAATGAAGAAGTAAAGCTAAGGATGGAGATTGAAGACGTTTTAAATCGATTTCCTGGTTACGGATAAAGAAGAGTAACAGAGTGTTTTAAGAAAAAAGGACGAGTTATTAGTAAAAAGCAAGTCCAGCGAGTAATGCAGAAGTATGAGCTTTATTCGGCACTTAAAAAAAAGAGTGTACCTTTTAGAATAGAAGCTGTTCTCCGGAACCTAAGTGCTGTTTTAATAACATGATCAAGGGTTCGATTATAAACGACACTGATCAAGTTTGGGTAACGGATATGACCTTTATAAAAATAGATAAAGGATTTGATATTGTCCTAAAACTGTAGTGCGCGAGACTGTACTAGATTTTGTGTATTGAGAAATTCCACAACTTCTAAAGACGCAAACATTATTTCAATACTTTAACGAAATCGTCTATTCTTTTTACATATAATCCTAAGTCGATTTTTCAAATAATTTTCATTCGATCATAAAAGCTAGCAGAATCAATTCAAATAAAGATTAAAAACCATTACTAAACCGACCAAGATAACATCTAACATTAGCATGGACTTATCACTTCTAGCATTTCTTTTAGTAGAATTAAATCTTTTATTTTATTTTTGATAAATCTTACTATTAGAAGCAATTCCGATTGATTTATTTGGTCAGGAAGTTAGGTTGTTATTTTTTTTTCCGATAAGAAGTCATGAAAGTTGTTTTTATATTTATATTACACATTTTCTTCTTTGGCTGTTCTACAATTAAAGAAAAAAAAATAAGGAAAATCACTAGAGATATATCATCAGTCAAAGATGATTTGACTGATTGCTACTCAGTATTTTCTATGTTCGTTAACTCATCTAATGAAAACCTTTTTTCCAAAAAGATGACTAGGGTAATTATCGGAACTTCTCAAGATGATATCACTATCACATATAGTAAACCTAACTCTGGTGAGAATTATCTTCGTGAGAATGGTAATTTAGATATAGGAAAACTCGAGCGTAATGAATCAGTAGAAGATGTTCTTGTTATTCAAGTTTCTGATCCGCTAAAAGATAGAATTGTGAAGCAAAAAGACTTGTTACCCAAAGAGAATGAAGGAGAGAGATTTTATTTGCAAACGATCAGTACTTCTAATGATGGAGAATACAGGAATATTATAGATGAAGCAGTCTCTAAGAGATTTAATCCTTATCAGCATGAAAAAGTCGAAATTGTTATAAATGGATCATTGAGAAATCAAATAAAAATGTCTCAAGACGTCATAAGTGCTCAGCATGATAGAGTTGTTGATTTCTACAAATCTAAGAAGGGAGATTATTTACAAACAGAAGACTATAAGCAGCTTTCGACCTTAGACGAAAATTTTAATAATCAGTTTGCAGTTAGTATAACGACAAAGTCATATGATAATAATATTCGTGAATATTATGATTCTTTGAAAGCTACAATTACTTTAGTTATGCCGAATAAAGATGTTCTTGGACCTTCCTTTTCTTTTTTTAGTCATCCGCAAAGAGTAAGAATACCTTTAATGGACAGAATGTATTACATATCTCCAGGGCAAAAACTTAACAACTTTGACAATTACTTTCTTCGAAGTGATGATCATCTTGTTGAAGATAATGTAATTGAGAGGGCAAGAAATAGTATTGTTAATGAGATTAATAACTATAAACCACAGGAAGGTGCTATCTCCACAGCATTTTCCTTGGAACAGTATATATATAAAGTTTTTGGAAGAGATAAAAGATTTGCAGAGTTAGTAAGATATTCACATTTTGAACAAGTCACTTCACAAGAAAGAAGTATTTTACTTTATGAAGCATTTAAAAAAGCTAAAGAAGCTAAGATTGACTATATTTTTGCTAGTACTGACAGAGATACAAGAGCCCTCTTTAAAAGAAAATATAAAATGAAAGAACTAGGGTCATTTTATTCAAGAAAATTTCATGAAGTCACGGAGGAAGAAGAGATTATGGAAGAGTTTATTTTATATCTTGATGTTGGTTCAGAGCTTTTCGATAGAATCTTAAATGCTCTGAAGAAAGAAATTTAATATTTTTTTATAAGGTTAGAAATATATAGTAAGCTGGATTCGAGATCTTTAAAGTAAGTTGTGTCATTGTATGATTTAATGATTTTTCCGACGAGATAAGAATGAATCAAGTCTACAAGAAGATCAAGATTGTCGATTTCCCATAATTTTTCTCTAGAGCCTGCTAAGAGAATTGATCTAATTCTTTCTAGTCCTTTTTCTGTTATAGTTTTAAATACTCCATGAATGCTTGGATTGCTACTCGAGAAATAATACATTGAAGAAATCATTTGTACATGAGAAGGGTGTCTTTTTGCCCACATAATATTACCTCGTATATAATTGGTTAATCTTTCATCTGCAGCCAGATCTTTGTCCGTATACTGATCAATAAAGTCTCTTCCATTAGCAGCACAATAAAGCTGGCAATTTAACATGAGGTCAGTCTTATTTTTGAAGTATTTATAGAAGGCAGATTGAGAGAGATTGCATATCTTAGCCAGTTTATTAAAGTTAACTTGTTCCCATCCTTCCTTAAAGGAAAGGTCTATTGCCTCTTCAATAATTAAAGCCTTTGTTCTTTCACCTTTTTTCATGGTTTATTTTAACACATAATTTCAAATCTTTATATATATAAAGTAATAATTTAGTGTAAAAAAGTAATACTATATTACTTCTAATGGTTTATTTTTGTAGTTGATGTATAAGTGACTCACAACAAATCATAGATAGGAGGAAAACTATGAAAACTTTATTACTAATTACTATTAGCACTTTATCAATTAGTTCTTTTGCACTTACCGAAGGTGATAAAGATAAGTTAAATCAGTGTTTTGGAAAACTTACAGTTATAGAGAGCATTTTTAATCAAGATCTTGATTTATGGCAGTCTGTTCAATTTGCTGAGGAGGCGAATGAAATGGCGAATGATTACGCAAATATTTGCAATAGATATTTAGAACTCTCTAAAAAGGTTAAGCAATAATTTCTAAGGACTTAGTAGCGTTGCCTTAATTATTATATCAAAAGGCAGTGCTAATCGAGTTGTTCATTAATTAGGGAAAAGTTGTCTAGTTGTAAGGGCTCACTCTAAAACCTAATTCAATGATCAAATAAGCTTTTAAAAAGCTAGGAATATATGAGTGGCCCTATTATTAGGGCCATTTTCGTATTAGATGAGATCAATCTTAACTCTGACTTCAAAGTGCATTGATAGCTGAAAAATTATTTCTCCCTATCTCCATTTTGGTTTGGGTCATGTTTTCGAGATCACTTGAAGAACGTGAAACCAAGTCCTCAGATGTAATGGACCACTTTTGATTTCTCTTTATCTGCTTTTCGTAAAATAATTTTATTTTATGTGTGATAGTGTAAATTATTAAAATTTAGTAACCTGCAAATTGTTGTTGGCACTTTCTTAGAACCTTGAGGTAATAACAAAAGCTCTAAGTGTCTGATATTAAACTATTTCTTCAATCTTTATAAAAGTGTGTTTTCTTTTAATATAGTGTGTATAATGTGTGTATAAACAACAAGAAAGGATGTGTTATGACTGACTCACTACTCTTTACGAATTACTCAGAAATCAAACTTTATGAATTAAATCTTACGAGTGAACAAATCCTTCATGTTCTACTTAATGGGGAAGTCTTTATGATTAATGAGGAGTTTTTAAAGTTCACTTGGCAAGGAGTAGAGGTTGTCACATGTCTGATGATGAAAACTGTTTACACGATTCAAAAATATAGTGTGCATGATTACCGTAATACCGAGCTTTCTAAAATAAGATATTCACCCTATGAATTAGCTTGTTCAGCTTAATTACAAAATTATAATCTGAGTTGCACGTTTGTTGAAAAGTAAAAGGCCCACATGATGTGGGCCTTCTTATTTATGTATGAATTTTACAAACTAGTAAACATCATATGGATCGTACTTTTCAGCACAGAAGTAACGGTAGTCACTTTCATATCTGTTAAAGTCATCTCTCATATCAGCGCATAGGTCATATCCAACAGAACAAGAGTAACTATAGTATGTTCTTTCAACTGTATTTGTCCAAGAGTCTACAAGCTCATAGTCACAATCATCTAGGTGAGAGTAACGGTGACGGTAACCATTGTAAACATAGTATGGATAGTCATCAAACCATCTGTAACCATTGTCATAAGTAACATACCATCTTAGCCATCTGTTGTGATAAACGTAAGTTGTGTTGATATGTCTGTGATAGTCCCATGAACGATAGTATCTTCTTGTGTGAGATCTGTAGTTTCTGTATGGAGCATGTCTGTAAGTAGTATACGTCCAAGATCTTGTTCTACCAGTGTTGTGATTTCTGTAAGCATCACGATAACCATGGTTGTAACCTCTGTTGTAGTCACGGTTGTAGTCTCTTCTTGAGTTATCGTAGTTTCTTCTTGGCTGATTTCTCGTGTTTCTATCTCTGTTATAGTCTCTAGTGTAAGTCCCATCAGATCTTCTGTAGTCTCTTCTATCTCTATAAGTACCACGATTATCGTCTCTGTTTCTTACTGTTCTATCAGAATTTCTTCTTGTTCCACGATCAGTATAAGTTCCTGAAGCTCCACCTCTTCTTGATGTATCAGTGTAAGTCCCAGATCTGCTTGTAGATCCTCTGTTGGCAGTATCGTTTCTTCTAGCGTCTCTTCTGTCTGATCTTGTAGTGTCTCTGTTACGAGTTCTTGAAGTGTCAGTATAAGTGCCTGAGCGACTTGTAGACCCTCTGTTTACAGTGTCTCTGTTACGAGTTCTTGAAGTGTCAGTATAAGTGCCTGAGCGACTTGTA
>CAWUIU010000246.1:0-5522 GCA_963922285.1 uncultured Oligoflexia bacterium
TTTCATCATCCTCGACACATTCATATTTAACTCTTACACTACCTTTTTGAGTAAACTTAATAGCATTACTAAGAAGATTATTCATAATCTGTTTAAAACGTAGAGGATCAATTGATACGTTTACTTCATTACATTTACTAAGTTCTAAATCAAAGGACAAGCCCTTTGCCTCAGCACTTAATTCATGAATACGAACGCTTTCTTTTAGTAATTCTATGAATTCTGTATTCTCATTATTTAATGATAGCTTCTTTACTTCAATTTTATTAAAGTCTAGGATATCATCAACAAGACCCAAAAGATGCTGACTAGAGGTGTCTATAATTTTTAAATATGACTTCATTTCATTTTCAACGACAAGATCATTTAAGAAAAACACTGAGCCCATGATAGCGTTTAAAGGTGTCCTTAATTCATGAGTCATCTTCGAAAAGAATAGATCTCTTTGCCTTTGCTGCTCCTGTAGCTCAAGGGTCTTCAACTCAACTTGTTTTTTTAATTTTTGATTAAAATAAAGTGTTATAAAGCCGACTGCAAAAAGAATAAAAGTTACAGTAATAAGGACTCTTTCCATTAAGGGACTTATAAATTCATTCTCTTTACTCAAGTATTCTTTATAGTATAAACTTTTTAACTGCTCTAAACTATCAAAGTTATCGTTGCCATATATTTTTGCGATTCTTACTAATCTATTTAAATTTACACTACCTATAGGAGTTAGATGAGCCTCGACAAACTTCTTTGTTTCTACAGCCTCATACCGTAAATGGTCGACGTCTGCATCTTTATTATATTTTTCTTTGATTAATTGAACAATTTCTTCTGAATTATTTATGGCATAATACCATCCTTTTATAACAGCATTTTTTACAGCCTCTACTCTTTTAGGGTACCTCAACACCTCTTTCTTGTTAGAAAAAAGCATGTCGCCATAAAGGTCAACTCCATAATTCATTGGATTTATAATTCTTGTCGCAAAACCCATTTTCTTAAAAGTATAAGGTTGATCTGTCTGATAAACACTAATAGCATCTACCTTCTTATGAATAAGATCTTGGATTTTAAAATTATGTGGGATATGAATAAAGTCATCAACTTCAACAAACGCATTTTGAAACATCACCTCAAAAGCAGCATCATCGACACCTTTTTGGTACATGACCTTCTTACCTTTAAGACCGGCAGGGCTTAAGATCTCATCTTCAGCTCTCGTTATAAGAACAAGAGGAGAATGTTGAAAAATAGGTGCAATAATTAAAAAATCACTTCCTTCAAAGTACGAATTTACGATACTAGAGTCAACAACACCATAATTTCCAGCTTCATTTCCAACTTTATCAAGAGGGGTCCAGCTTACATCTCTCTCAATAAGCTCAACATCAAGACCTGCTTTTTTAAAGAAACCTTTTTCTTTAGCTGCATAATATCCGGCAAATTGAAACTGGTGTTTCCACTTCAAAAAGATTTTAACTTTTTCCAACTCTTGAGCTTGAGCAAGAGAGCATAGTAGAAATGTCGATAGGAATAAACGTATAAACATATTTTCCTTATCGACAAATTATTGAAAAATTGAACGATTTACTTAACAGTTCTAAAGATATCTTATTCTTGAAAAAGTATTTAAGTCATTGATATTACATAAGAATTTAATTCTTACGACATGTATTATTTGTACGCATAGTAGTTGAAAAGAAGCCCGAAACTTTCCTTTTCATTTTAACTTCAGCAAGAACATTATCGACTTTGGTTAGAGTGATTCTTGTTCTAAATTTTTCCTTCCAGCCTGAGACCTGTTTTCTATAAACGTAAATATATAACTCGTTACGCTTATTAATTTCACACTTTTTTACTTTTTGCTTAACAAAAGTCGGCCGCATAGAAAGAGTTCCATTAACATCAAATCCAAATTCTGATGAATCTATTGAAAAGCGAATATCCCCATCAGAACCTTGGTCATCTGAACTAATTTCGCTTGCTAGTTCAAATTCACACTGGTTACCATTCTTATCAACACCATTAAAAGAAATTGTGTCAGTATCATTGAATTGAAGATATTCACGGATTGTTTTTACACACTCGTCAGGCGTAATCGCAGCATAACTCGAAGTAATAATAAAAAATGGAATTAAGAATTTCATAAGTCATCTCCCAGTTTATTGTCATTAGGCAACTGGAACATAGCATATAGAAATTAAGCTTGAATATCTTTGTAACAATTACAAAAAAGGCTCCCGAAGGAGCCTCTAAGTTATCTAAATTTAATATTCACTATTCTAAACAATGCTTTGAAGCAACATGCCTTCGGATTAGACTTATTATCTTATTCTGATCTTCTACTTCAGAACCGTTCCTTGTATATAAAGAACTACCTGTAACAGCATCCTCTAGCTCATAATCGTAGAACCAAACTCTCATTTTATCGTCAACTCCAAAGAGACGATCAGACTTTTCTACAGTAATAGAAACTCTACATACATCATGAAATGATATTTTTATTCCTCTTCTGTATCCAAATAACAAATCTCTTAACTCATCATCGCTGGTAAATAACTTTCTAGCATACATTTTCTCTCGACTCTCATCGATATCAACAATCTCTGTCATTATCTCTTGTGCTTCTTCAACTAACTCCATTGCATCGTCAACGAAGTCATCAATTAGATTATCTTGAGCATCACCAAAGCCAAAGAGCCCCTTTAATTGAGCACTGGCATTCATATCTCCTACATTTAATTGACAACGATCAGCTTGAAATTCTGCAGTTTCATCATTTGAATATAGACTTTCAATTTGCTTTGATTTTTCTCTCAGTCTTTCAATTTCTTTAACATTAGAATCCGACAAGTTAGATTCTCTTAACGTATTTACAACTTCATCTAAACTCTTATTTATATTCATTAGTGATGAACAAACTTCTCTTTGGTCTCCAACACTTATTGAATCATTTAATAGAGAAAGATCTCCCTCATCGTTTAAGTCTTCTAATTCGTCATTTAAATCAAAGTAGCTCTGGATCACCTCACCTTCAACTGTTCCATCTTTTAAGCTAAGATACTCAGGGTGAAGCCTACCAATTGAATCATCAGACGAAGACTCCAAACTTGATGATGAAATCTCACTATTATTCAGTGTATTATTTAAAATGATAGCCGTATTAACAGCATTCACAGTATTTAAAGTTCGAGTAGATGTTGATGTTCTATCGAAGTCCTCGATGCAAAAATAGATGATGCCACTAACATTGGTATAATTAGTTTTTTCACAAGATTCTCCAGAATGTATTGCTTCACTAAATAGAATAGCTGCAAAACCTCTAAGTAATGGGTCCTATGAAATATCTTTATATACTGTTATGAAAATGAACAAAAAATCTCCTGAATGAGCCTCTAAATTGCTGTAATCTTGATATATTTTGTAAACATTACTTATGTACTAGCAAAAAATCTCATCCGCTGTATATTGCACAACACAAATACATATAGCCGGAGAAACTTATGAAACTTCTAAAAGTCTTATTTTTGATGTCGATCATCTCTATTACAAATGTCAGTAAAACACATGCTGGACTTGGTGCTGTTGCTTCTATCTTCAATCCAGCAGTGGGTATTCCCATTGCTCTTACAGGCCTAGGACTTACTACGACAGGCTACATAAGATCAAAACATTCGACGGGGCCTGCTGGGAACTTTATTACAGCGTACTTATTTTTCTTTCCAGGTTTAATTTTGTTAGATGAAGAGCAAGGGAAAATTGAATTTGGTGAAATTGACAATGAAGTAGCTAAAAATCTTGGCGTTGAAGAAAGTATCGCAGGATATAACGAAGACTTGCCTGAACTTAATCTAGTTTTTGACGAATATCTTACTGAGGTTTCAAAAGGATTAAATGTAGACCAGGCAACAGAGCTTTGGAATGATTTGAAATCGAATCTATCAGACGAAACTAATGAAGTACTCGAAGCAATGAAAGACATTCAATAATAAAAAAAGGTCCCGAGAGGGACCTTTTCTATTTTGAATATATTTGTATCAAATTAAAATTGTAACCAGGCTGATAGATGAGAAGCATATGACCAAGTTAGATCTCTAGCACCCATCATATATCCGTTATAACGATTCATTTGCTCATCCATATGACCGTTTTTACCAGCATGAAAATCAGCTCTCTTAAAGAATCCTATTGCTTTATCATTAAGAATTTTAATAAACTGCTGATTTAAAGTTCTTGAAGAAGCTCTTCTTAGGTTACGACATTCTTTTAGCTTTAAAATATTACAGTAGTAACCAATTTCAAACATTTCTTTATTTTTTAACTCCTTAGCAAGTCTTAAATAGTATTCTCCCATTGCAAATGTTGCTAAAAACCAAGGGTTTCCTTCTCTATCAGTTCTATAACCATTGTAGCTATCCTCTGGATAACGACCAATTGCTGTTCCTAACTGAGAGTTAGTATTATTTTTATTGATTACATAGATGTTATTAAAAGACTCTTCTAATCTTTGTGCAGTTTTCATAACCTTAGCATTTGAAACTGAGTAGAAACCATCTTGGTTGTCCCCATGATGAACTCCAAGAATAACTGAAATATCTAACTGAGACTTATAAACACCTCTGGTCTGATCTAGAGTTGACTCAATGTAACCCTTGTCATTATTCCAAAAAGTATGAATAAGCTTAGAAACTTCTTTAGCCTTAGCAAGATAATATTCTGCTGCATACTTATCACCTAGTCTTCCCGCTAGCTTTGCACCAGAAAGGAGAGCCTTTCTCTGTCCCATTGCAGTTGCAAAATGCAACCCTTTAACTTCTTCCCAATAATCAAAACCAGGTCTATCGAAATGAAGTGAAACATATTCAAGATCCATTTTAATTGGAGAAACTGCAGGAAGAATCGGAGTATAAAGATTTTCCTTAACCCATTCGATTTTCCCTTGATCAATTAAATAATTTGCAAATTTAATTAGAGTTACAGCTCTTAAACCCGGGCCGTCATGCTGTGGTCTCCCCCATGGACCAGTAAATGGTTCACCATCAACATGATACTTTGGCTCACCAAGATTCCAGAAACCAGAAGCTTGTTGATTCCCTCTTACTCTTTCAACAAAACCAAACATTAACTTTTCTAGTTGCTCTTTCTTTGCTTGATTTGTCTCAACAACCATAAGATCAAAGATAGTGTTCATAACAAGAGCAGCATCTCTAACCCAATGAAAAAAATAATCTGGCTCAACTCTTGAAGGTGAAGCAACAACTACACCTGTTGTTGTTCCTGCCGGATTAATATTTGCCAGTAACAATTCCAAACTTTTTTCTTTGTTAATCTTCTTAAAGTCGACAGCCGACGCACTTAAAGAAATAATCGATAGTAGTAATAAAATTCCTTTCATAGTAAACCCTCAATGAATTGATTTAAAGTTGTTTTGATTTCATCAGACGTTCCATGTCCTAAAACCTTATTTACAATATTTTCACATTCTTCTTTATTTAAACTATTAACAAGTTTTCTTGTTGGTAATACATGCA
>CAWUIU010000247.1:0-5502 GCA_963922285.1 uncultured Oligoflexia bacterium
TAGGACGAGCATGTAGTCTGTTTAACGAAATTTCAGCTCCACAATCCTCACACTCGCCAAAAGTTTTATTTTCAATTTTTTCTAATGCTGATTCTATTTTATTTAAGAATAATCTTTCGCGACCTTGAAGTCTTAATAATAACTGGATGTCTCTTTCATTTGTTGATTGATCAACAATGTCTCCAGCCTTTAATCCTTCTAATTCTAATTGAGCATTCGCTTTTTGTAACAGTTGCTCTTTCATTGTCGTAAAAAGTAATTTGAAGTGTGTTAGGTTTTCTGTGTTCATTTTTCTACTCCTGTATCAAAAAAGAATGTTCGTGAAGTGCTTCCTAGCTTTACTCATCTCTATCCTTAGAAATGACTGCTTCATGCAATTTCAAAGATGGTCATCCTGAATCATCTTTTCCGACTGGGAGCTTCTTGCTTCCCCCTCGTGCTGCCTATAGGAGCAAGGGCCGTGCCAACTTTTTTGATGCTATTTTGGCGAAAAACAATAAATAATTCATGAATTCAGTGGTGATATGGCGCTGATAGGTGGTGCACCAGTGACATGACGCCACTGGCAATTTTTATTTAGTTCATATTTCTAATAACTTACACTAGTTCGAAGGAAGAACGGCACCATTATCAATAAGATAATCAATTACTTTCTGACGATAACGTTGTTGATATTCATTGCCAATCATCGTTATGGCAGTTTTTCCATCATTATCGACAGCATTAACCTTTGCACCAGATTCAACAAGTACTTTAACTGTACTAAGAGAGCAATAACGTGCAGCAATCATTAAAGGAGTTCTCCCCTTCTCTGTACGATCTTCAATTTCAACTTGGTTAGATTCAATTAATTCTCTTAAAGAAGATTCCCAGTAATCGCCCCAAATCAAGTGGTCATCTCGAAAAGAAAAACCAAGAGAGCGGAATACATCATCAGTATTTGCAGCTAAATAATGAACAAATGACCAGGTCTCTTTTCTATTGTTATGATAGATACGATGACTTAAGTCCTGATCATACTCCTGCCAAAGGCTTAAAAACTCAGAAGTTGGATTTCTCCAATATGTTGGATTCTTGCCTTTAATTTTTAACTTTGCTCCCATATCAATTAGCTTGCGAGAGAAAGAAAGAGGATAGTCTCTAAATGTTAAATCAAGGGCCGTGACATCAGATCTTTCAATCTTCTCATCATCGAACTTTTCATAGCGAGCATTCAATGGTGGATTCTTAGAAAGAATATATTCATACAACTCTATTTCGTCTTTATTGTTAGGAAGCCAATAAGGACGCTCTAAAAAACAAAAGAGAATATTCATAGGTTTCTTATTCTTCTTTTGAATCCAGCTTATTTCAGCCCCATAATCAATTAGCAACTTCGTGTGCTCTAACTTACTCGTTTGTATTGTTAAACAAATATTTTGAATATTCCTACTCTTATCAGGGCTCAAACCTAAGCCTAATAAATACTCTAATACTTCGTAGTCTTTTAGGTAATCAGAAATCAGATATCCTGCATTGATATCATAACCATATTTTATTAAGAGCTTCAATAGCTTAAGCTTAGGCTTCATACGCTCTCCATCACTATTTACATGATTTGGATTAGCTCCTGCCCTTAAAAGTAGCTCAGCTATTTCATAACTCTCTTCATATAAAACTGTCGATAAACTTATATTTCCACTATTTGTTGGATCGGTTTCATTAATATTGTCTACACTATCAATCATTTCTCTTACGAGACTAATATTATGATCCCTGACCTGATCGTAGAAAAAGGAAACACTACTTATAGGAGAAGACATAACATTTGGATTTGCCCCTAAACGGAGGACCTCTAATAGCTTAGACTCATCAAAATTTGAGATATAAGATAAAAGACCTATTTTTCCTTCATCAACACTATTTAAATTAACTCCAAAATCACTAACAAGCTTTATGATTTCCACAATGTGATCTTGATAAGAATAAGGATACTCGTACTTTTTAATGAATAAGCTCAGTGCGGACTCTTTGTTATCATTCAACGAGTTGAAATCGACTCCTTCCTCTTTTAAAAATGTCATCGTTTCAACATTTATATGCTTAGATGCATTTAAGAGATAGAGATGAAAGATTGTGTTCCCCACTTCGTCCAGGTAGTTGAGGTTAGCATAAGGCAGTAATATTGAGAAAGCATCACTTCGTTGATAATTGTTATTCTCTAGAAGATAGTTAAACGGTGCTTGGTTTATATAGTTAAGTACACCCAGAGGAATATTGAGATCTTTAAAACACTCAAGAGTATTTACTAACGTAGAAGACTCTAATAACTTAACTGCGTAGTGAGCTAAACTATCCCCTTTTTTATCGACGACTCGTAGATTAGAGAAGTTCCTTAGAACGATGCGCATGATAGTTTTAACACTATGATTATTCTGCAATACAGGATTTTTAAAAAGTGACATTACTGGTACAGCACCAGCATTATTTATGGCATTGAAAGATAGTTCTTTTTCCAATAGATAATCAAGTATCTTTGCGAAGTATTTATCATACTCTCGGTAATGGCTTTCAAAGACTCGATTTTCTAAGAAGTAGTGTAAAAAACTGTCTCCATTATTATTCTTAGCTTTCCAATCGATTACGCCATCTTCATGAATTTTAAAGAAGTCATCTACTAGCTCAAATTCAGACTTACTACTCTTAAACTTCCTTTTAAAAATAAGAAAATATAATGGCACACCATCGTGAACACCTTTTTCATTGTAATTTATTTCTTTTCTATGATGTAATTTAATATCTCCACTTTGGTAGAAAATAGGATATTCAGAAAAATGATTATAGGCAATCGAGTTACCATTCTCTTCGATATCATTTACATTTAATCCATTCTTATATAATTCCCAGAAAAGTTCGTGTTGCTCAACGACATCCCAAGGATGACCTCTACGAACACTCCACTTCTTAATCGTGCTCCAAATACGGCTACCAAAAACATCGATACCATTTGAAACAGAAATCAAAACCTTAAGCACATCATTAACACCACTTCGAGACTCTTTAATCTCTTTAGCACAACGAAGTACCGTCGATACATTTCGATCTGGAAAATCAAGAGTCGCACCATTTTTTATAAACAAATCTAGGCGATCATAATGATAAGCATAACCTCTACGTTCTTTACAAGGAAACATCATTATTGATGTTTTACCATCTTTATTGAAAAGATTGAGATTTGCCCCCATATCCATAAGACTTTTAATTCTCTTTAAGTCACGTACATAGGTGTCTTTTGCAAATCGATGAAAAATTGTATTTCCATTACGATCCTGAAAGTTCAAATCAGCACCTGCTTGAACCAGTAAACCAATATAATCGATAGGACTAGTATAAAATATTTTATGTATTACATTCTCACCACTATGATTTATATGATTAACATCAATTCCTCTCGCAATAAGATACCTAGCAGTTGATAGCGATCGTACTCTAGTTAAGAGATTTTCTCCATTATCATCTACGACATTTACATCTTTACCATTTTCAACAAGTCTGCGTATTAAGTCGAAATTATCTTTATCTGTTAAGTCAATCAATGAGGTTTCGTAGTCATAGCCCATATCAAAGAGTAATGTTGCGAATTCGACATATTTCTCTGATCCTCGTCTGATAATCATTCGGGTAAATCTAGGTACACGACTCTCCTCACCAAACTTAGCCCCTAAACTAAGCAAATTCTCAAAATAGCCAAGTCCCCTATGATCTTGAGGATAGTTCATAAGAAGTTGATCAATTAATGAATAACTTTTAAAATCAAGTGTCTGAATATTAACTTCTTTTGCAAAGAGATACTCAAAGATTTTAAGTTTCCTCTCTTTTAAAGAGAGATATAGAGCATCAATGAAATACTTCTTACTCTCATTCTTAAAGTAAATATGCTCACTTAAGTCCGCACCTAGTTGCTCAAGTAATTTCAACGTCTCAAATTTATCATGTAAGATCGCCATATGAATGAATCTATAGTCAACCTTACGATTTCTTAATCCTGTGACATAAAACTCTTCATATAGAGTGTTAAAATCAAAACCATTCTCTAAAAAATAACTTACAATGGATTGATCTTCCATCTTAAGAGCCTTTAAAGCATCGGTTTTCTTGTTTTTAAAGCTCTCACCATTTTTATGAAGGAGTTTAACAACTTCCAATTGATTGAACTTTATCGCCCATTTTAAAGGAGCTGTCCCCGTAACCTCCACCTTATGAACAATGATTCCTTGATCATAGACACTCTGTAAGAAGTCAGTATCACCGTTCTTAGTTGCCTTAAAGATCAAGTCAATCAGATTAGTACTTCGAAAGATACTAACTATGATTTTATACTTCTCTTCATCCAGAGCTCGTCCATTAAATCTGAGAACAACGTTCTTGAAGATAAGAAAACTTAACAATTCCTTTTGCTGCTCATCTGCCTTAACAGAAATACCATCGAGATCATTTACTCGAATAATCGAACCATTTTCACTAGTCTGCTCTCTTACATAGCTAGCCAATATTTCTCTCTTTTGCTCAGCGCTTGCACGATCTGGAAAGAGAGATTCCACAACTTCAAGCTCTAGCTTAGAACCTGAATTATCACTGACCCTGATATTATTTCGATCAATATTTGTAAGACTCCACTTACTAGGAAAAATTAATTTAAAACCAAAGTCTCTATCAATATATGTGGTTGGTGTTCCTCCAGAAGTACCTGGACCGGCCCATATGGAAAATGTGAGGACTAGGGTTACAATAGAAGTCATTAATTTCATCGTTTTAGTGTTCATAATTAGAATCCTTCTTATTATTTTCTTTCTTTAACTTTAGACTTTGTGCCATCTCAAATAATTGCATATTAACCTGAATGACATGATCACAGTCATCATCACCCGAAAGTACCTCATGTAGTTCATGACGAAAGTTGCGAATCATATTCTGTGCTAATTGATATTTTTCATTGGAAACAGAAACTGTTAAATTAAAGCTTTCTCGCTTATCGATGGATAGTTCATCAATCGAACGTCTACTCATCTCGATAGACTCGAGAACATAATTCTTATAAATATATGATCTTAGCTCATCTGGAACTTTAACTTGCTTATCAAGAGCAAGAGAGCCTTTTAGAAAGTTATTTTCTTCAAGATAATTAAGGGCTTCTTCAATTTGTTTTTTACTTAAAGAAAAGTTGAGCGAATTACGGATCCAATCTGAATTTTTTTGAAAACCATCTAGGTAAGATAATTCTGCAATCACAGGATAATACCAATGAGCAAAGTAACCTAGGTCACTTAATTCAAGGTACACTTCCTTTATCTTACCTTCTTTAGATTTTAGGAGTTTTTCAAAAATCTCGTTCTTCTCTTCTAGAACTTCTGACTTACAAAACTCAAATAAGAGGAGAAATACATAATAAACGGACCGTGTAAGTTAATAAAAGTGCAGTAACATTGCAGAGACTTAATAGATTGATGCCTTTTAATATGAATA